>JBAXTC010000960.1:0-2650 GCA_037130375.1 Verrucomicrobiota bacterium
AATGCGTTTCATCTTAAATTGAATCAAGCAGGCAGTCGGTTTTTACTTTGCTCAGCCACTTTGTTGTAAACCATTCCTGCAGAGGGGGCTTCTGGCCACAGGCGCGTGACAGTTCCTCCAAGGAACGCAGGCACCCGTCCAGGCCGAGGGTAAAAGCCGCTTTAACAGCGGCCCGGTCTGCTGTGGTGAGGAGCCACGCGTCCTGCTGATGCGCGACATACGCCAGGAGATGCATCTCACCGTCGTCGATCGCCGAGATGACGGGGGATCGCACCTTGGCTGCGGCGAGCTGAGCTTTGGTGACTTCGGCAACCTGAACTTTTGCGTCAAAGAGGTCAACATAGACAATCTGGCGTTTGGTGGGCGGCATGGTGGATCAGAGCCCTATCTCCATGTTAACGTTATGTGCCAGGCAGCAGGCGCGGAAGTCGTCCAAGGTCATATCCAGGATAGCCAACAGACGCTTGACAGAGATTTCGCCGTGGTCAATCCCCCATGCGGCGCGTTCAATAAAGCGCTTGGAGAAGATGGCGTGCGGGTTCGATTTCTTCTTTGGCTTGGCCGACTGCAGGTCCAGCGCTTTGAGTTCATCGGTTGTGAGCCAATCCAACGCTACAGCCCTCCAGCCCACGGCCATTGTGGAAACGTGAAAGTAATCCGCCATTTCGTTGATAGTTGTCTTTGGGTCAAGGGTTTTGGCGAGCTTTTCCCATCGAGCGTGCAGCTCGCTACGAGGAAGCAGCAGAGCTCCGGCAAAATTGTCAGCGAGCTGCTCAATGCGTTTCTGTTTATATGCCGTTGGATTGGAGCGGTCCACCCGCTCGGGAGGAAGGGCATCCCAAGTCAAAACGTGGAAAAGTTCGTGGGCCAAATCAAACGCTTTGCGGCCTGGCGATTCATCCCGGTTGATGAGGATGGCGTCGCCTGCCGCAAGTTGTATTGCGGCTCCTGAAATGCCCTCGGGCATGGCTACCTCAAGAACAAGGAGATTGAATTTGCTTTCCAACGCCGGGATCAGTTTCTCGGCGGGCACAGGCCCAAGATTTAACTCATTGACGACCATTTCACCGGCAAACTGGGCTTCTTCGAACGTGCTCCGGGTGTTCATGGCAAGGCGGGGCCTTAGAAGGCTTGAGGGTTCCCGGCGACGCTCTCCGAGTTGGCGCCATAGAGCGACCCAGCCGCCGACCTGTTGCTCAAACGCATCCAGAATTGCCGGCTCAACGCCGGAGGCGCGGTAGGAAAAAGCGCCTTCGCCGACGAGGCGAAACGGGTCGGTGAAATAATCGAGGTCCAGATGGGTAATGTCAGAGATGGCAACGAGTTCCTCAGCCGTGATCCGGCGCTGCCCGGCCTCAATGGATGCCAGAATCTGGCGGTCCTTAAAGCCCAGCCGCTGGGCCAGCTCCTCCTGAGTCAGACTGCATTTTTCACGGGCCGCGACGATACGGCGCGGCAGGTAAGAAAGCGTGTTAGGTGCGGAAACGGCATTCATAGATAAAGCAAGTTAAGCTTGCAAAGCGATCAATGCAAGCAACATTACAATCCGCCTCCTGGGCGACCATGTCTCACCACCGAGCGTGTTTTTTATGGCTTCGAGGATGGCGGGCCATTCGGGAGAATCTTCTGGAAAGGCAGCGAGGAAGCGGATGAGATCGCCGGTGATGACATTGGCGAGCTGGGGGCCGGGGTCTCCCGGAAGCGTTCCGGCGAGCCGGAACACGTCGTTTCGGTGCTTGGTGATGTTCTTCGTGTCAATTTCTGCCCCGTCAGCCTTGCGTTTGGTCAGGTTGAGCCACGCATGTGCCTTTAAGGGGATGAGTGCGGTGGCGGTGGCAAAGGGGAGTCCGTCCCGGACGTCCTTGAAGGTTTGAATCAGCGCGTAGTAATCCTCATCGAGAAGGAGGGCTGACAAGCTGTGCTGGTCAGTGCCGACCGGGACCGGCACGATTTCCTGCCCGTCCCCGAGTTGGAGTCCCTCCGGTTTGCGGCTGAAAAGTTCCAACATGAAGGGGAATTGTTCGTTTTTCGGTTTGGCAAAGCGATAGAGAACGGGCGAACCCTCCGTTCGCTGGCGAACTTCGTAATCGCCCTCGGCAATGAAAGCCCGGAGGCCTCCGACGAAGGCGCGATCAATGAATTCGATGATCAGGACGATATCGAGATCATTGGTGACGCGAAACGGGAGTCCCTGAGCGGTAAACCATTCGTCGCAAGCCGCGCCACCAATGAGAGTGAAGGAACCTTCGAAATCCCGGAAGCGTTCACGAAAGAGATCGAGGCCTTTTACCATTTGACCTCCGCTATGAGTTGTTCCAACTGCTGTTGGACGCGTTCGTCCGGCGAATCCCGAAGGCTGAGGTAAAGGGACAAAGGATCAACCATCTCGTTGTCACCGAGGCGTTCCGGAGGCTGGATCGCGAGCTGGAACAGGTCGAACTGGTAGGTATGGAAGGGATAAAAACCGCAGAACTCATCGCTGCCGCGCCAGCCGTGGAGGTTGATCGAATTATCGCCGAAACGGTAGAGCGTTTGAAAATTATCCTTCTCGCGGTCATACTAGTTTTCCCATTGTCATGGGAAGGGAGTGCGCAGCTTAGATTTTTCCAAAACCACCACCCTGGGTAATTGGAGCGCGGACATTCTTGTC
>JBAXTC010000961.1:0-2642 GCA_037130375.1 Verrucomicrobiota bacterium
GCATCACGCATCACGCATCACGCATCACGCATCACGCATCACGCATCACGCATCATGTTCTAACGCTGCAACCATTTAACCTCAGCAAACTATGGATCTCAAAACCACCTACCTCGGTCTGAAACTCCGCACCCCGCTGGTGCCCGCCGCCTCGCCGCTCTCGGAAGAAATCGACGGCATCAAACAAATGGAAGACGCCGGCGCTTCGGCGGTCGTCCTTTACTCCCTGTTCGAGGAACAACTACGTCAGGACCGGGCGGAACTGGATCACCACATGGAGCACGGCACCGAGAGTTTCGCGGAAGCGCTCACCTACTTCCCGGAGCCCAAGGAGTTCCGTCTTGGCCCGGAGGAATACCTCAAGCACATTGCCCAGGCCAAGCAGGCCGTGCGCATCCCCGTCATTGCCAGCCTCAACGGTTCCTCTGTTGGTGGCTGGACCGAGTATGCCAAGGCCATCGAGCAGGCCGGCGCCGATGCCCTCGAACTGAACATCTATTACATCCCCACGGACATGAACCTTACGTCCGCCCAGATCGAGCAGACCTATCTCGATATTCTTAAGGCGGTAAAGTCGGCGATCACCATTCCGGTTGCGGTGAAGCTCAGTCCCTTCTTCACCAACTTCGCCAATATGGCCAAACGCATGGACCAGGCCGGCGCCAACGGGCTCGTCCTCTTCAACCGCTTTTATCAGCCCGACATTGATCTCGAAGCCCTCGAAGTCAAACCCAATATCCTCCTCAGCACCCCCATGGCGATGCGCGTCCCGTTACGCTGGATTGCACTGCTGCATGGGAAGCTTCAGGGCAGCCTGGCGGCCACCAGCGGGGTGCATCGCGCCTCGGATGTCCTGAAAATGCTCATGGCCGGCGCCGATATCACCATGCTCTGCTCGGCGCTCATCCGCCACGGCGTCCGGCAGATCGGCGTCATCGAGCGCGATCTCATTGCCTGGATGGAAGAGCACGAATACGAATCGGTCACTCAGCTCAAAGGCAGCCTGAGCCAGAAGAATTGCCCCGATCCGAGCGCCTTCGAACGCGCCCAATACATGCGCGCCATCTCCCAGTTCCCCATCTCGAAATAGCGCGCGCGACCAAGCGGCGGCAGACTTCTTGGGCTGAACCTGGGGTTCGGGCCAAGTGGTGAGGCTGGCAATGAATCGAGCCGTTTTTCTGGACCGGGATGGAACCATTATTGAGGAGAAGAACTATCTTCACCGTTTGGAGGATGTCGAGATCTTTCCGGGGGCGCCCGGCGCCCTGGGACGACTGCAACGCGCGGGTTTCATGCTGTTCATGGTGTCGAACCAGTCGGGCGTGGGGCGCGGATATTTTACGCTGGCGGATGTCGAGAAAGTGAATGGGTATCTCTCGCAGGAACTCGGCCGCGAAGGCGCGCGGTTTGAAAAGGTTTACGTTGCGCCCGAAGCACCGGACACCCCGAGCCGCGGTCGCAAGCCCTCCCCGCAGTTCCTCTTCGATGCGCAAGCGGAATTTGGCCTGGACCTGGGCAGCAGCTTCATGATCGGCGACAAACTGATCGATTTGGAGTGCGGCTGGAATGCCGGCATCAAACAGTGTCTGCTCGTCCGCACCGGCTATGGTGCGGAATTAGAGCGCGCTTCGGCGGACAAACTTGCCTCCGCTGTGATCGTCAACGATTTGCCCGCCGCAGCCGATTGGATACTGGCTCAGAAAGGATAAGGAACCATGAACCGCATTGTGGTTTAGCAAAACCCCCACAGCCGGCCATAAGCGACCATATCCCGATCATTGCGCAGCGTGAGTTTCTTCCGGATGTTTTTGCGGTGGAAGACGACCGTTTCCAACGATACGCTCATCTTCTTGGCGATCCGTTCGTCTGCCAAACCGCTGGTGACGTGCTTCAACACCTCCTGCTCCCGTTCGCTCAATAACTTATGGAAAGAGTCCGGTTGCGAGAGCCACTGCTCCTTCACCTCCCGGAAGACCTGGCTGAAAAACCTCCCCCCTCGCAGCACCGTCTGAATCGCCCCGCTTAAGGACGCCAAACTCTGCGTTTTGTCAATGTAACCGTGGGCGCCGCTTTGCCAGACCTTCCAGATGGTGTGCGGGTCCGTCATGCCCGACATCATCAGCACGCGGGTCTTGGGCAGTTCCGTCAGCAGCGCTTTGGCCAGATCCAGTCCGTTCATTTTCGGCAGCTCGATGTCCAACAGGGCTATGTTGGGTTGCATCGCCAGGCAGAGGTCGTGGCCTTCGTCGCCGCGCGCGGCGTAGCCGATGACCGTGCAGTTGGGCTGCATGGTCAGCCACATCTTGATCGCCTCTCCCACCAACCGCTCATCATCCACAATTACGATTCGCGCCGCTTTGTTCGCCATGCATGCACGATAATACCTTTGCTCCGCGTCAATAAAGAGTAAAATCCTCCACCAAAGAAGTTGGAACCACGGATTTCACGGATAGCACGGATAAGGAAGGGATTGCGGTGGAAGGCGAGGGGTGTTCACCCGGCGGGTGGCCGCGAAAGAGGCTTATGCCTCAGGCTGGCGGCTGGAAGGACGAAGGATGAATCGCGCTTTCAGCGCTGATGGGGTTTGGGGCTGATGAACCCAGGGCGTTGCCCTGGGCTGGTATGAATGACGCCCTTGGCGT
>JBAXTC010000962.1:0-2641 GCA_037130375.1 Verrucomicrobiota bacterium
ACACGGATTACACGGATTACACGGATAAGGGCGCGCCCGCCCAACAAGACAGAAAAATGTAAGACAGAAAAATGGGAGAGTTTCAACAGGCAAGACACGAGAGCGCCCGGGTCACATCAAGGTTCCATTTTGTTCCAGTTTGTGGGGCACCGGAACAAACTGGAACAAAATGGAACCTTGAAGCCCCTTGCCGCACTACTCGTTTGCGGGGTTCACTCCCAATCCGACGGCTTCAAATCGGCCTTGGCCTCCTTTATCGCACGCTCAAGCACCCGGACAAGCCCCAGGTTCGGGCTGCGGTCGGGTGTGAAAGCCGATATGTTCTTAACCTGGCGCGATAGCTGAGCATGTTCATGTTCTTCCCGCCGGACAAACGACGCAGCCTGGTCCTTTAACTGACTCCGAAACTCGTTCATGCTGTGCAATCGCACCTCAAGCACCTCCGCAGCCAAATTGCTCGCCTTTTCAAGAGCCGCAATCTTCGCCTCAATCACGCTAATTGCACCCGAAAACGAGGTCGAAATAGACTTAGTCATAGCCACCCCCTTTTCGCCAACAAAAAGAGAGGCAAAGTGTCCTGTAAGTGGACAACAGGACACTGTTCATGCTGTCCGTATGCTGGCATGATGCTGTCCTGATGTACACCCAGGCTGGAATGAGTGTCCTGTCGCGTTTTTGCTGTGTCCAAATTCATAAGGTAAAAAGACCGGAAAACTGCCTAAAGTTCCTCCACAATCGCCGACCACGTAAGCGGCAGGCTTTTGTAACCGTTTATGATATGTCTGCGGGCGCAAGCCGAGGACATCTCTACCCGACTCAAGCGCCGTCGCCTGGGTGCCCACACGGTCCAGGTGAAGGTGCGCTACGGCGACTTCACCACCCTGACGCGCCAAATCACGGTCGAAACGCCCCTGGCCGAGGCCAGCGACATTTCAAGAGATTGATGCCATTTCGTGGCTTAAATGAAAATGAGCACGAGCGACACAACGTCTGCGGAGGACAAGGCGGCTTTGGAAACCTGCGGACGCCACTTCGCTGCAAAAAGGCTGGAAAGTTTAGGCTGCAAAGTGACTCAGATGTCGCAAGGAAATCCCGGCTTTGACTTGAAGGGGGAAAAGCCAGGCGACATCATCGAGGTTGAAGTGAAGGCACACGCAGGAGAGTCCAGCAGCGTCTTCATCACGCAACGCGAATGTTTCAAGTTCAGGAACAAGGTGGGCTTGGATGTAGCCCTGGAAGCCCTGCGCACGGCGATCCGAGCTTGACCGGAGCAGGGCGTAGAATAATCTTACGAGTGTGACGACGACGATTACAGTGACCACCAAGCGCCAGGTGGTGTTGCCCAAGGCCATGTGCGAGCGCAAGCGTATCCAGCCAGGAACCTCTCTGCGGATCACCGAGTCGATCCCCGCTCTGGTCAACCAGGAGGTCATCCTTGCCTGGCCTTAGACCAGCCGTCTCCAGGATTTCGGCCACACGCTGCCGCGCTTCCTTGTTGGTCGCACAGGGTGCAGTGCTGTTGAGCATGTCGGCGCGGAACTGGAGGCCAAACTCCTTGTCCTGGACCCATTGGCCCTCGGCGGTCACCCACTCTCCAGCGCTGACCGAAGCCAGGGAGCCAACCACGGCGACCAGGTCGCGGTGCCCTTTGGCCTTCACCTTGAGCTTGCTGAACAATACCCCATCGGCACTACTATGCCTGCTAGAGAGTGCAAGGCAGCGCGTTGAATAGTGTCTCCCATTCGAGCCCACTCCCACCACCGGAATAATCGAATGACTATCAGTCAGTTCTTGGGTGCAGGCCGTTTCGACCAGGAGTTTGCAGGGGGATATATCGTATTGCAGGGCGTAATCTCAAGGGGTGCCGCAAGCCAGTTCTTGGTTGTTTCCAACCACTTCACGAAATGCGGCATTTCCTTGTGAGCCTCGACGGCATTGGCGTCTTTGTAAACCTCGAACAGATAGAGAGTGTTGGAATCGGCAGCGTCGTTGACAATGTTGAACATCAGGCAACCTGGCTCAATCTTCTCCGAACCGATCGCATCGGCCATCATTTCCTTCATGAACTGATCCCGAAACTCGGCTTTTATTTTAACCTTCACAACAAGCGCGCTCATCGCTGCGTGACCCTCCGTTTTTGCCGTGGGTTTATCTCCAGCATGAACAATCACTCCGATACAAAGAGCTGCCGACAATAACACTGCTAGAACAAAATTATTTCCTCACCCGGAAGAGCTTCGCTGATTTGCCCATCGGTTCCGTCCACACGCCGTTGGTGGTCACGTCGGTCCAAGTGCCAACCGGTGTCAGGTTCGTCGCACATTGCAGCGTGCCGCCGCCTATCCAGCTCAAGTTGATATTGCCGGCCACACGGCTGAACTTAAGCGTCGTTCCAAGGCGGGTGACGTAGTCCGCCACCGTCCAACTGTTATTGTTCGTATTGAGCGAGTAATATTGGATGGTCAGAGCCTCGGCGGCTACGGTTGCCAGCGCAAAGCCGAAGACGCCATTGGTGTATTGCACGTCCACCCCCGGCTCATGCCCCGTGCCTAACGCTTCCAAAGGCGCGCCGCCGTTGCCGGCCAACAATTGGAAAATCGGGTTCCCGTAGTCATCGGTGGTGCGGGCGACGGTTTCGTTG
>JBAXTC010000963.1:0-2635 GCA_037130375.1 Verrucomicrobiota bacterium
CATCAGCCCCAAACCCCATCAGCGCTGAAAGCGCGATTCATCCTTCGTCCTACCAACCGCCAGCCTGAGGCATAAAGAACGTTTGTTTGCTAAGATGCGCACGGCCAAACGCTTGAGAATGGCGGCAGCAGGCTCTTTATGTTGGCAGTTTTGCCGGTGGTCACCGGAACCGCTCTCTTCTCCCGCAATCAGGGATTTCCCTGCGGATTCTGGTGGGCCTCGACAGCACTGGCAAACCGCTCGGAAAACCGCGCCGCTTCGCCCTCTCGAACCAGTTCTTTCTCAACCGGCATCTTATTCAGAATGCTCAGGGCTTTCTCGAAAGCCGGTTTCAACTTCTCGATCTGCGGCTCTCCCAGGAGCAGATAAACTTTGAATCGGTCCCGAGCATCCTTCACGCTCATGATTTGACCCAGCCAGCGATGCGCTTTTTCGCGGATGCTTTCGGCGGTGGTGAGGTCGAAGGAGAGGGGTTCGAGGCAATGCCACTGTTCGTTTTTCCAGGCGTAATCAAATTCCACTTCGTCATCCTGGACTACGATCTTCTTGGATTGCAGGCGGTGCAATACATGTCGGCTCTCGAAACCACGCTTGAATTTGCGCCACACATCATCGTCGCTGCGCCTCTCGTATTGCGGGGCCTCATCGTAGCGGCTGACCATGCGTGAGAAGATGTTCTCCAGTGTCCCGGATGGGTCGTCGGTGATGCCCCCGCCAGGCTCGGACCATTGGAGAGAGCTGTCATCGGCAGGCAGAACGGAATGCGCCAGGGGCATGACCGATGCTGGGACTTTCTCGATGGGCAGTTCCTCGCGGAAGTTGGTGCCCATTTCCTCGAACCGGGATTGGATGAAGCGCATGAGGGATTTGAAGGACTCGCCGTTCATTCCCGGGAAGACCTTACCCAGGCGACCATAGGTGGTTCGGCAAACGGCGCTCACATAGCGGGCTTCCGGCGCCAATAAGGCCACTCCCACGTTCACAAATTCGCCTGTCGTCGTGTCATGCACGTAGCGCAGGATGGTGTAGCTATAGGTTGTTTTCATACTAATACTCTGGCCACTTCCGCAATGGCCTCTGCCAGATGTTCTTTCAGTTGCTCAATATACGCCACAATTCGTTCCGTGGCATCCGTGCCGTTTCGCCATTGCTGCGGGATGGCGTTGGAATACTCCGATAACTGGTGCCCGTCAATGCTCTCAAAGGCCCCGAGGAGACGATCAAAACTGACCGGCGTCCCCTGCAATCCGTCAAAGAAGACGTGCCGGTTTGCATTGGCGGCAAGGAAATCCAGACCGCCGGGTTCCCACGGCTGGCGGCCGCCGATAATCCCGGCCAGAAATGAAAAGGCCAGATCGTGATCGAAAATAGCCAGTTCGTCACCACGGACCAGGCAATTCGGGTTGTTCCAGCGACGATCGGGATTTTGGAGGAGTCCATCGAAGGCAAGCACCTCGGCCGCCATTGGCCGGAGGGCCAGCGGGATGGGGCGGCCAACGGGCCAGGTGGAAAACTGGGGGGAAAGCTTGCGACTGCCAAAATTGAACCCGCAGCTTTTACGGATATTGGCGGCCACTTCCCGGTCCGGAACCGTGCAGGCAAATTCGTCCGTGATTTCGACGAAGCAGGCTTGTGGAACGGGCAGGTCGAGGTCATCGGCCAGCAGAGCGGCAAAGGCCTCGCAGACCAAGCCACGGATCTCGCAGCCCGCGGCTAACTTCACCACCAACTCAACTTCCTCGTGTTCTTCCGTCTCGGCGAAGATGATGCACGGTTTGGTGCGACCTGAACCAAGGCGACGGTCAAAACGCACGGCGGTAACTTTCGGCAGTGTCATAATTCTCCTTTAAGGACGCGGTCGAGCGTGGCGTCTAGGAGGTGGGTGGCGGTGGTTTGGGCGGTCCTGAGCCGGGCTTCCAACGCGTCGCATAAGGCCAGCAGTTCCTCGACCTTGGCCACGATGCGGCGTTGTTCCTGCGGGGGCGGGACCGCGATCTGGCACTGCCAGAAGTCCGAGTCGCTGATGGCGGGATAGGCAACACCTTTCATTTTCGCGGCGACCTCCTCCTGGAATGGCTGGCTTCTGAGCCAGTAAAAAAGGTATCGCGACTCCATGAACACATGCGGATGGAGTACTGCGAAGGCAGTACTAACGATAGCAGGAGGGGTGAATTTGCGATCAATGACGGCAACGTTACTCAAATAGGGCCGCACAGTTGAGTAGATTACGGAGTCGAGGTTGACCAGCTTCCGCGCCCGCGACGGAGCGTCCTCATGGGTCAGTACCTCTACGTCGGTTCTGATAACGCCCCGTTCGTTGTCGATCGCGCCTACGTCAATGTAGGTAAACGGTGCATCTGGCTTCTTTTGTCCGCACGGCTCGGCGACCACTTCTAGCAACGCCCAGCACCAATGGCTTGGCGCCTCGAAAGGCGGTTGGGGGATGCCACCGACTCCTTGGCAGGGAGTATGGAGATTGGCCCGGAATTTAAGTAGCTGTGAGCCGTCCATGGGTCACCCGTGGTGGTTCACACGACTCTTGGACTGGCTTTGCCGGCGACGGCGAGGATTCCGTTCAGCTTCTCGGTAACTTCGGGGTCGATCTTATCGGCCGGCACGAGGCTGGCGAGGGCGT
>JBAXTC010000964.1:0-2630 GCA_037130375.1 Verrucomicrobiota bacterium
GCGGCCATCACCGAAGCCACGCTGAAGGGCTTGTCCGCCCGCGCCATTGGGCCGGCGATGATGGGCGGGAGGGTTTCCGACCTCGCGATTGATCCGAAGAATCCCTACACGTTCTATCTCGGCCTGGCCACGAGCGGTGTGTGGAAGTCCGCCAACAACGGTTCGTCCTTCGAGCCGGTCTTTGACGATCAGCCGGTGCAGTCCATCGGCGCGGTGGGTGTGGCGCCTTCCGACTCCGACGTGATCTGGGTCGGCACGGGCGAGGGCAACGACCGCAACTCGTCTGGCTGGGGAAACGGCGTTTATGTGTCCACCAACGCCGGCGGAAGCTGGCGGCACGTCGGGTTGACGAACAGCCACGCGATTCGCGACATCGTGGTGCATCCGACCAACGCCAGCCTCGCCTACGTGGCGGCAGCGGGTTCGCTGTGGGCGCCTGGCGGCGAGCGCGGGCTTTATCAGACCACCGATGGCGGCAAGTCCTGGAAGCTGATTCTCTCCGCGCCCAAGCCACACGACGCGCTCGCGGGTTGCTCGGACGTGATCCTGGACCCGCAGAATCCCGAGACGCTCTACGCGGCACTCTACACCCGCCAGCGCAAGCCGTGGGGATTTCTTTACGGTACGAACATCACCGAAGGCGGCGCGGACGTGGGCGGCATTTTCAAGAGCACCGACGGCGGCGCGAACTGGATCAAGCTCACGAACGGGCTGCCCGGCCTCACCGGCCGCATCGGCCTGGCCATCTCGCGATCCAAGTCCAACGTCGTGATGGCTGTGGTGCAGAGCGACGAGGGCGGCACGAGCGACATTGACCAGAACCACAGTCGCAAGGGCGGCATCTTCCGCTCCGAGGACGGCGGCGCTTCTTGGACGCGCGTGAACGCGCTGAATCCGCGCCCGTTCTACTTCAGCCGGCTGGAGATTGATCCGGCCAACGATCAACGCGTTTATGTCATGGGCTGGTTGCTGTTCGTCTCGGACGACGGCGGGAGCACGTTCCGCGAGGATTTGTTTGGCAAGGTCCACGCAGATGTTCACGCGCTGGCGATTCAACCCGGCAGCACGTTGCCGGAAAGTCCGCCCAAACCCGACGACAAGGGCGCGAAGCCCAAGCCGCCCGTTTCCCAGCGGCTGATCATGGGCACGGATGGCGGCGTTTATCAGAGCTTCGACGCGGGCGCGACGTGGACGTTTCTCAACAGCATCCCGGCGGCGCAGTATTATCGGATCGAAGTGGACGACAGCACGCCCTACCGCATCGCCGGCGGCATGCAGGACAATTCCAACTGGGTCGGCCCGAGCCGCACGTTCACCAAGGATGGAATTCGTAATTCGGACTGGACGATGATCGGCGGCGGCGACGGTTTTTATTGCGTGTTTGATCCGGCCGACCCGAACACGATCTACGCGGAATCGCAGGGTGGCGAGGTGCATCGTTTCAACGCGCGCACCGGTGAAATGCGCGATTCGGCGGCGAAGCCAAGCGAGGGTCAGCCGGCATTCCGCTTCCAGTGGAACTCGCCGCTCATCGGCAGCCGCCATCACAAGGACGTGCTTTATCTCGGCGGCAACCGCGTATTCAAGCTCACGAGGCGCGGCGAACAATTCCAGATCATCAGCCCGGACCTTTCCTACAATCACGCGGACAAAACCACCGCGGTGGGCAGCACGGCGGAGAATTACGCCGTGGTGTATGCGCTCGCGGAATCGCCGATCCAGGCGGGCCTGCTGTTCGCCGGCACGGACGATGGCCGGTTGTGGTTCACCGAAAACGAAGGCGGCAAATGGACCGAGATCACCGACACAATCCCGCCGGAGGCCCGCGGCAAATGGGTCGCGCGCATCGAGCCGAGCCGCTTCGACGCCGGCGCGGCTTACGTCGTTTTCACCGGCTACCGCGCGGGTGATGACTCGCCGTACCTCTATCGCCTGACCGGCTTGGGCAAGGCCTGGCAGCGTCTCAGCGGCGATCTGGCCACGAACAATCCCGCCATCGTCGTCCGCGAAGACCCGGGGAACCGCAACCTGCTTTATGCCGGCACCGAGTTCGGGCTGTTCGTGTCGCTCAACGGCGGGACGAACTGGGTGAAGTTCGGCGGGCTCCCGGCGGTGCGCGTGGATGATCTCAAGCTTCAGCAGCGCGAAGGCGATCTCGTCATCGCCGCGCACGGTCGCAGCCTCTATATCCTGGACGACGTGCATGCACTGCGTGAACTGACACCCGAGATCGCAGCGAAACCCGCGCACCTGTTCAGCATCCGGCCGGTGCATGGCCGCTATCTGCTGCCCGGCTGGGAAGACAGCGCGGGCAAGGGCTGGTTCAAAGGCGAGAATCCGCCGGATGGTGCGCTGCTCACGGTTTGGTGTCGCGAGTTTACCGGCGAGAAATTCGGCGTGACCATTTCCAACTCGCGCGAGCAGATAGTCGCGAAGTTCGAGCAGGTCGGGACGCCGGGCCTCACCCGTCTGAACTGGGATTTGCGCGTGGGCAAGGATTACCGCACCGCTTACGGTGGCGACGCCGCCGACCGCCTCGTGCCCGCCGG
The DNA here is from genome assembly GCA_037130375.1 of Verrucomicrobiota bacterium. Classification (GTDB taxonomy): domain Bacteria; phylum Verrucomicrobiota; class Verrucomicrobiia; order Limisphaerales; family UBA8199; genus JAPLUA01. The sequence goes on from JBAXTC010000964.1 coordinate 2,550, forward strand.
TGAATACGCGGCCACACTCACGCTCAAGGACACCAAGGTGAAGCAGACCTTCAAAGTCACCATCGAGGACGGCATCTCGAC
>JBAXTC010000965.1:0-2625 GCA_037130375.1 Verrucomicrobiota bacterium
TGGCCTTGCCCAGTCGCGCTATCAACGTCACGCGCACGCCCTGATACAGGTTGTCCTCCCGGATTTCCTCGGCCTGCACACTGTCAGGCTCGAACGCCAGCCCATCCTGGGCGACAGGCATCTCGCACAGCCCCCGGAAGATGTCCCGCAAACGCTCCACTGACGGTGACTTGAGGGCCAGCAAGTCCATGTCCTTCGTGGCGCGGTATTGTGCCCCCGTCCAGACCAGGAACAACATGGCTCCTTTGAGCACGAAGTTGGCGGCGTGCTCGGACTGGCTCAGCCGATACATCAACCGCTCCGCGCCGTAGCGCATGAGCACAAATTGAAAGTCCTCGTCGCCAAGCTCGGTGCGCTTCAACAGCCGGGCGTAAACTGATGCCGCCAAGTTCTGGATGGGCTTCCCCTTCACGTCAGCATCTCCAGGTAGGGGCGCATCACGTTCGTCACCCGGTCGATTTTGGCGAACCGATCCAGGTCGGCCATCGTAACCTTTCGTTTTCGCCACGCCTCTCGCAGGGCCTCCAGTGCCACGTCCAGGCCCACCTTGTTCCTGAACTTGAAACAATCGGCGATGGTCTTGGCCGGGGTGGTAACCAAAACAGTCGCGCCTTCGATCTTGTGCTCCTGGACGCCCTCCGCCAGAGCCTGTCCAGAGAACCTGACGATCTTGACCGGCAGCCCTTTGGTGTCCAGCGGACGCGACCTTTGGTTGATCGCCAGCCACACGACCGAGGGCAGTTGCGTGCCGATCTCGTGGTAGGCGAGCGCACTTATCAGGCATACCACCCCGCGAGGAATCCGTTTGCTGACTGCCGCCAGGCTGTGGTGGAGGGTTGGCTCGTGTCCGGCGACGGCATAGACGCCTCGTGCTGGTTGGACAAGTTGACCGCGCTGAACCAGCCGCCGCAGGTAGATAACCGGAATGCGGTGCCTGGACAGGTCTTTCGGGCGCACCAGTCCCATCCGCTTTACCAAGTCGAGCGTCTGCTCGGTTTTTGTCACGGCAGCCATGTGTTACTTATTGGATGCACATCTCAACAAGTGCATTCACATTATTACAACCTGTCTTGCCGGTCAATCACCCAGTTCGGCTCGAAGCCCACGGTCATGTAACCGCCAGAAAGTCCGCCACGGGCATCGACCGATCCCTGCCGGGGATTAGCCTCGGCGGATGAAAAACACTTGTTCAAAGTCAAAAACACAAAACGTAAACATCAACATCATCACAGCACCCGACGCCCTGGCTTCACAGCCCTGGATCACATTGGATGACGTGACTGGCGACATCGAGCGCATGATCGGCATCCTGGTCGCTCCCTACGTGGACGACTCGAATCCGCTCATGCACCGGGATGAACTCAAAGCGGAATGCCGGGCCAAACTCGCCTACATTCTGCACGCCGGACATCTGCACAAATGCCCGACCAGAGCCAAGGCATTTGGCTTCATCAAAACATCCATGAAGAACCATATCATGTCGCTCATCCAGAAATTCGCATTCACCGAGAAGCGCACAGGTGTCAAGGCTCCGCCAAAGTCCCATCGCAATCGTCGCGTTGATGGCGACAGGCACCGCGCCGCAGTCACAGTGCTCAGTCTGGATGACGAGGAGGCTTCTCTCCAGGTTGGTAGCCTTGATCCGTCCTTTCGGAAAATGGAGTTCATCGAGGAACTCGATCACTTGCTCACGCCCGACGAACGGAATGCGCTGAGGCGTCTGACGGAGTGCTATGGGATGGATTCTCAACAGGGCATCCACCATTGGTCAGACACGCAACTCCGCGATACCGTGACCAGCATCTGGTCAAAGGCGCGGGGCTTGATGGTCTGATGCCCAGCCGCACCGGGGCACGCAACTCCTTGAATGATTACTTGAGTGCGACGTAGCGGTAAAGCGTCGGCCTTGAAATCCGCAGCATCTTGCAGATGTCCCCCACCGGCATGGTCTTGTCCGCGTGCATTTTCTTGGCCGCCACGACTGAAGGATGATCCAACGGGATCGAAGGCCGACCTCCGTTCCGGCCACGCGCCCGCGCCACCGTCAGCCCGGCCTTCGTGCGTTCCTGAATGAGCCGCCGCTCGAACTGTGCCAGCGATGAAAAGATGTTGAAGATCAGGTCGCCACTGGCCGTCGTCGTGTCGATGGCACCATCGCAGACGGACTTGAACCCCACCCCCCGCTGCCGGAGGTCTTCGACCAAATCAATCAGGTGCCGCAGGGAACGCCCCAACCTATCCAACCTCCAGACCAGCAGGGTGTCCCCCGGCTTCAACTGCTGGAGGCAGGCGTCCAGTCCGGGGCGCGATGATTTCGAGCCAGACGCCTTGTCGGTGAAAATGTCTTTCTTTGCGACCCCTGCTTTCAGCAGATCGTCCAGTTGGAGTTTGAGTTCCTGCCCGTTGGTGCTGACGCGGGCGTATCCGACCATGCGCGGTTTTGATTTTTCGTTCATGTCTCACACACTCTACCACACACGGGTTAAAGAGACAATGATAAACGAGATGGGCTTTTGAGACAACGAAGGTGCGAAAACAGGTGGATTTCAAAAACCAGGGGTGCCCAGTCACAGAGGTCTGAGCAAACAATCAGGCCGAAAACAGTGTCTTCATAAGTCATGTGAC
>JBAXTC010000966.1:0-2620 GCA_037130375.1 Verrucomicrobiota bacterium
GCATATGTTCCCGTCACCCCGGAATCGCTCGGGTTAACCCGCATCGTGCCAGACACCCTGATCTGGTTCAATGATGTCGCGAAGAAACCGCAGATTGGCGGCTATGTTCCAGGTACGGAGGTTCCTATTTTAAACAACCAGGAGGCGACCGCCCACTTGCTGAGCGATAGCATCTTCTTGATCGCGGCCACCACCCTTGCGACGAATGATACCCAGTTGCAGAGCCGTACTTTGGCAATAATACCCGCCACGGGCGGCACGCCCAAAATCAGCAGTTTGTTCTATACCGACGCGGGGCAAATCCATCTTGAGAACGACAACACCTCCCGCCAGGATGGCAATCCCGGTCGCGTGGGTGGCGACACGCGGTATGGTGCCGTCAACTACATGACCGCGGCTGAGGCTACCCTCTTTTCCTTTCCTGCCGACTTCGGCTCGAACGATCGCTGGACGAATCCGTTATTCGAGTCGCTGGCCGGAATTAGTGGGCGTGACTATGAAGCTCAGAACTTCCAGTTGAACCCGCTCACCCTCGCCGTAACACCGCTCCACAAGGGCTGTTCCCCCATGTTTTGGCCCACCCGCACGAACGATACCGCCATTTCGCAGCAGCTCGGGCGCACGGGCAGTAAACCTATTGGACTTGCCAATGGCAACTTTGTCACTGTTGGGGAAGATCGCTCACAGATCGAAAACCCGGGTTTCGAGGGCAACTCCACCGCGACCATCTTTAAGCCTGACGGCACGATTGTGAAAAATGCCTTTAGTGTGGACCCGGCTGGCGGTAGGAGCCTTAGTATGTGGGACAGCGTGGGCGCCTGGCGCGGAGGGTGGTATGCTCGGCCAGCAGGCGACATTACCTACGTATTCGACAACGACGGCAATGCCTTGGGCACTATCACGAATAACCCTAGTGCCGGAACGAGTTTTGACGCCGGCCGGGGCGATAACTTACGGATGTGCTCGGACATTCGCAGCCACTACATCTTCATGGCCGGCCCATCGAGCAACACGAACGTCGTGTTGTCCGTGTGGGATGCCAATACCCGGTTGTGGATCACCAACACGATCGTCAGCGAGGGCCCCTCCGTCCCAGACGTCACTGTCCTCGGCGGAACCCGCCCCGTGGACCGGACTTCCGTTGCCTGCGATGCCTATGACCGCGTGACAGTGGTTTACAGAGTTCAGCCGGATAATGGCATCTTCCTTAATGCGCAGGTCGCGGCGCGGGTCTACAAGTTTGATGGCACAAAATTCATACCTTTGACCCCTTCGTTCTTCCCGTTCATTGAGAGCGACGGGAGGGCCGTTTCTGACGGGACGAACGTCCTAGGCACCCCGGTGGGCTTTCTGAGCCAGCAACCAAGCGTGGCTGTGACGCCGCGGCAGATCCTGATCTATGCCAAGGGCACGTGGAACGGAATTCCCGACGCAACCAATGCCCCGGTTACACTAGGAGCGAACCAGCACTGCTACACTATCCTGAGCCATCCGGTGCCGATCGCCGCGCCGCAGCCGCAGATGACATTCACCCTCGGCAGCCAGAGCTCGACCATCTCCTGGAAGGCCGACGATGGGTTGTTCATTCTGCAATCGAGTCCGGCCGTTTCGCCAACCTCGTGGACGGATGTGACCCCGCAGCCGGCCATTACGCGCAACGCCTACGTGGATAAGAACGACAAGTACCTAATGTCCGTGCCCACTCCCACCAGCGCGAAGTTCTTCCGCCTGGTGCGACACTGGTAAGCGGTTCCCTGACACCGCCGCTTTCGCGATGTTGATTGCGCAAGGATAACGGCGGTCGCAGGTTCGAGAAATACGACGAGCTGCCTGGTTTACCAGGCAGCTCGTTCGCTTTCAGATGGGTAGCAGCCGAGGTCACGAACTTCATAAAAAATCAACCTTGTGGTGGTTCTTCCCCGCGTTCGGCGAACCAATGGCGAAGAAAAACTAAATCCTGCTGGTCTTTGACGCGATGCGTCGTGGCCTTCATTCGCCAGAGCAATCGCGGCGAAGCGAATGGGATCGGCACCCCGCCCAATTCGCGGACGATAATATCTTTGGCGGCTTCCGCATAATCAATTCCGCCCGCCGAACGCATTAGGTCCACGAGAATTTCATCGCCCACCCGAATGACATTGTGCAGTTTTAGTTCGCCGGTTTTGAGTTCGCGGACGGCGTTGTCCGGCAAAGTGGCAAGCGCAGAAAATACTTTCGCCTCATTTTCGGCATCCGCCGCCACGACCAAATCCACGTCACCCGTAAAACGTGGAAAGCCCGCCGCGATGACTGCGAATCCACCCACGACGATATATTTCGCTCCCCGTTGGTTCAATTCGCGGCAAAGCCCGACGAGATCGGCTTCGATTGGCGGACGACACTCTAGGTTTTCGGCATCCCGCTTCGCACCAGCATTTTGATCATCCATGTGTCTGCCTCCTCGTGGGTTTTGAAACGATGCACACCCTTTGCCAGCCAACGGTGTCCGAAAGCCCTGTGAAGTTGCAGTCCCGCTGCCTGCATCTGCATTCCCGCCTTCAACCCATCTGGCGTCTGCGTGCGCCGCCCGACGAAGCGGTCAATTGTTTCCTCGACGTTGATGAAAGGCTCTTTCACGGCG
>JBAXTC010000967.1:0-2609 GCA_037130375.1 Verrucomicrobiota bacterium
CTTGGCTCGATTGCCCTGCTGCGGATTCGCATCCATTTCTCAGCTCTCCTGGGAGTGGGCGCTGGCCTGGTCATTGCGCTGGTGGTGTACCAGATGCCCGTGAAGACCGCCCTCGCCGCCACGGGTTATGGTGTGGCGTTCGGATTGTTCCCCATCGGCTGGGTCATCCTGAACGTCATTTTCCTCTATCAGCTCACCGTGAAACGAGGGTTGTTCGGGGTGCTGCGCGATAGCCTCGCCCGAGTGGCGCCGGACCCGCGCGTCCAGGTCATCCTCATCGCATTCTCTTTCGGGGCCTTCATCGAAGGTGCGGCCGGCTTCGGCACGCCCGTGGCCATCACCGGAGCCATCCTGATTCAACTCGGCTTCAAACCATTGCACGCCTCCGGCCTGGCGTTGATCGCCAATACCGCACCCGTAGCGTTCGGTTCGTTGGGCATTCCGATCACCACGCTGGCACAAGTGACCGGCCTGGACGCGCTCAAAATCTCGGCGATGGTTGGCCGTCAACTGCCTTTCTTTTCCCTCCTGGTACCCTTCTGGGTGGTAGCCGCCTTTGCCGGTTGGCGCGGGATGCTTGGGGTTTGGCCAGCCGCGCTGGTGGCGGGACTGGCTTTTTCGGTGCCCCAGTTTCTAGTCTCGAATTTCCACGGACCGTGGCTGGTGGATATGATCGCGGGGGCCTGCTCTATCGTGGCGCTGGTCGGCCTGATGCGGGTCTGGCGGCCCAAGGCGGCCTGGAGCACCCGTGCCGAGATGAAACAAGATGAGCCGATCGTGGCCCACGCAATCCGCCCCTCAGCGAGCCGAAGTCAAGTCTTCCGCGGTTGGGCGCCGTGGGTGATCCTGATGGCGTTCATCCTGCTTTGGGGCCTGCCACAATTCAAAACCGCACTCGACAGAATCGCCTCTCCGAAACTCGCGGTGCCCTATTTGCACGACGCGGTTCAGCGCGTGCCACCGGTGGCGCCGCTGGGAGCAAAGCCGGAGGCGGCGGAATTTTCACTCAATTTGCTCTCGGCGACCGGCACAGGCATTTTGCTGGCGGCCATCGTCGCCGGCTGCGTCATGGGATCGAGCGTCCGGGAGTTGGGCCAGACTTATTTGGAGACCCTTTGGCGCGTGCGTTTTTCGCTGCTGACCATTGCTGCGATGCTCGCCTTGGGCAACGTGACGAAATACTCGGGCACCGACGCCACGCTGGGTCTGGCACTGGCGCAGACCGGCTCACTCTATCCCTTCTTTGGCACCTTGCTCGGCTGGCTGGGCGTGGCGCTCACCGGTTCGGATACGGCTTCGAATGTCCTTTTCGGGAGTTTGCAAAAGATAACGGCCGAACAAACCGGCCTCAGTCCAATCCTCATGGCGGCGGCAAATAGTTCGGGTGGCGTGATGGGCAAGATGGTGGATGCGCAAAGCATCGTGGTCGCCAGCACCGCCACGAACTGGTATGGGCACGAGGGCAGCATTCTGCGCTATGTGTTTTTCCACAGTCTCGCCCTGGCGGTCCTGATGGGACTGCTGGTGCTGCTCCAGGCTTACGTGGTGCCCTTCAGCCGAATGGTTGTTCCTTGAAGTTTTGACCCTTGCGCTGTCGGCCAACTTGCACCACAGTGTTGCCAGATTAACATGGAAGCTTATGTCACTCGAATTTGAACTGCAAAAATATCCCAAGGAAATCCAGCTCAAAGACCAATCCAAGTGCAAGTTGCGCCCGCTCCGCAAGGACGATGAGAAAGCCTTTCACACCTTCTTTCTGGGTGTGCCCGAGCCCGAACGCATGTTCATCAAACATCGCGTGACCGAACCCCAAGCCATCCATGAATGGTGCCGGAACATCGACTTGGGCCGCAATCTGCCACTGCTGGCGTTGATGGATGGCAAAATCGTCGGCGATGCCACGCTCCACCAGCAACTCGGCGGCTGGAAACGGCACATTGGCCGCGTCAGTGTTCTGGTCCATCCGCAATACCGCGGGCGTGGGCTGGCGCGGGCGCTGGTAAGTGAGATTGTGAGCATTGCCCGATTTCTCAGCCTCGAAAAGGTCGAAGCCGAGTTCATCGGCGAGCAGGAGGCCGCTATTAAGATGTTCGCCTTGCTCGGCTTCAGCAATCTCGTCCGGCTCGAGGACTACGTTAAGGACATGCAGGCCATTTCCCATGACTACGTTCTCATGGGCCTCGATCTGAAGACGGATGAGGAATATGCCGGCATGGGATGACACCTCCAGAAATCTGCCCAAACTGCGGCGCAGCAGTCCCAGCCAAATCCAGGGCCTGTCCGGAATGCGGTGCGGATGAACAGACCGGCTGGTCGGAAGCAGCACGCACCGACGGTCTGGACCTTCCCGACGAAAACTTCAGCTACGATGATTTCGTCAAACGCGAGTTTGGCAGCCCCAGCCCATTGCCGCATGGCATTCATTGGTTCTGGTGGGTGATTGGTTTGCTGGTCCTTGGCGCCTTCGTCGCGCTTTGGCTGCGATGACTGTGCGAGATATTTTTTCGCTTGAGCGGCGCGGGGTTCTCCACTAAATGATTGGCAATCTTATGGTCGCCACCTCTCTCACTGAAGCGAAGCCCGCCCAAAGCAACCCCAGCAGCCAGCGC
>JBAXTC010000968.1:0-2604 GCA_037130375.1 Verrucomicrobiota bacterium
AACCGGGGTGGCACCGAGATGGTGCGCGGGACTGCTGTGGTGGACAAAACGGGAAACCAGTTGGTGGCGGAATCCACCTTCGGTGGGCAGATTGTGGTTGAGTTCAATGCGGACAAAGGGGTTCCCACTCGGGCCGTAATAAAGCGTGGAAGCCCAAGCGAAGAATTCTCATATGTGCTGTATTCGTACGACCCCAGATTCCTTGGCGGCCAATTCCCGGCCGAGTTCACGAGGTTCCGTTCCGGAGCCCCCTCCGAGGAACTTGGAAAGATGTTCACTGTTCGGGTCAAAACACTTGAGTTGGGGGAAAGGCCCCTTGCGCCGGAAACCTTGGACCCGCGCAAGGCGATTGCTTTCAAAACTACCTACTTTTACTCGAATGACATCATGTATTGGGCGGGGAAGTCCAACCGGCCCCAGCGCGTGTTGACAGCCGAAGAGGCGCGCAAATCCATGCCCCACCAGCGTTCCCTCGCGAGTGCCCGCTACCTGGTAGGGCTTCTTTTGAGCATTACAACCATTTGCACAGTAGTGTTTATTGTGCGATTAATAAGAAAAACCAAAAACGAAAGAGAAAACAGACAATGAAAGTTGCAAAACAAGTGAGAACACGCCTACTAACATCGCTGGGAGCGCTGGCTGCTTGCCTTCTATCAGCGAGTGCGTTTGGCCAGTGCGGGTTTGGTCCGGTGAGCATTATATGCCATAAGGACAAAGGAGTCACGGCAGCGAAGTGTTGTGACTTTCTACCGGTTTATGGCTGCAGTGTCGATCCTACCGTGCCTAACCAACCCGGGTGGAACGGAACTTATGTAAGAAATGCCGTCACCGCTCAGGTTTTGACCTGCGGAGGTGGAACTACTGCATTAAGCGCTACATCCTTTACTGGAACGTGTGGGTGGAACGACGGTGGGGTGGACTGCGGAGTGGTTTGGGGGCCAGTTCCCAATTCGGCACCGGTCGACCTCTACAGCTGCGAGGGTACCTGCCCGCATTGATAGTTGACAAGTCCGCTCTAGCCGGGATACTTCACACGCTGGTGTGAAGTATTCGAGCTAGGATTTGACATGGGCATAGTACGGGGGCAGGGCGTCTCGTAATGGTAGTCTCTCATGCGCAAAGGGGATCCCTTTGAAAGGTAACTTATAACTCGTTATAATGCATCCAACACTTTCAAGAGCCAGTGGAGAGTCTATGCTAGGAGTCTGTCGGACTTAGCTTCCGATACCGCTAAAGCGACCCAAGAAACACCATCAAAAATGCCTCGGAAGAAATCAAAATGCGCCATATCGAATCCTGGAGCGTTGCGTCTTCTAAGTCGGACAGGCTGCTAGCGCCTGGGGACAGCAGGCACGAAGTGTCCGCGCGTTGTTTTCTGCGCTCCGTGGGGGCTGTGCTCCTACTCACTGCGGTTGCCAAGTTGTTTAGCGGCATGGGAAACTCCCGCTCCTTGCTGCTTCCGGACCCAATTCTTGTCATGCGGTTCCGGTACGTCCTCTGGGTTGCAGCGGCTGTGGAACTGGGTGTGGGATTGGCCTGCATAGCTCACTGGCGAACCAGGCTGCAGGCGGCCGCTGTTGCTTGGTTGGCTAGTTGCCTTCTAATTTACCGAATGGGTCTTGCGTGGATCGATTATAGAATTCCTTGTAGCTGCCTTGGCAACCTGACCGACGCTCTGCACATCTCGCCCAAGACCGCTGACTTCTGCATGAAAGTCGTGCTCGCATACATGTTGTGCGGAAGCTGTGGGATACTCCTGCTGCAGGCGCGCCGCAGGCTTGGCACAAGGATCCAAGGTGAATCCGGGCTAAAGTAGGGACCAGCATGGAACAGCTTTGAGTGCATGCATTATGCCCGGCGCAATCAGCTTTGTCGGCAGGTAGTCCCATGTCTAGGCTTTATCTTTACCCTCGGCCTTGTTGTTTTCTGTGACAGGCTGGCTTCCTTGGAATGTGCGCCTTGGCTGCTCCTTGCTACTAGCGGCGTGCTTGAAGTGTGCGAGCGGTCGGAGACGCAATGGATGCTCTTTACGGCAGCGCTTGTAACTCTGGTCGCGTTCGGCTACCTCAAGGCGCACTTGGCGCCGGACGAGACTATTGCGTGGTTGGCAGGTCTGGTACTGGTGGTCGTGCTGGCGTACACATTGCACTATGGGAGGTCCTCGTCTTCCACCCACGCACTGGCGCTTCTAGCTGCGGTCGTTATCGGCCAGGGGGCGGGCCTCCAGGGGCTGTGGGTCGGGGGTAGGAGACGATATACGTCGGGTGGCGAGTTAGCCTGCGAGAGCAACCTATGGCTGCGAGTGCCGGCGCTCCTTGTCTTGCTTGTGGTGGCGGCCGAGATGCGAACCGAGGCGGAAGGGACCTTCGGGTACCGCGGAGAGGCGCGGTGGGCTGGTCCATGGAGCAACCCAAACGCATATGGAAGCTTAATGGGCGTGGGGCTTGTGCTGGCAGTCGGTCTCGGGCTCAATGGAGTTTGTATGTTTGGGGTTACAGGGCTGAATCCCAACCCAAGAGCGCGAATCGGGGGCGTGCCTAGATTCAGTCCGATGATCTCCCGATGGCTTCTGGTGGGCGTTTGCGCCGCCACGGCTGGAGCCAG
>JBAXTC010000969.1:0-2604 GCA_037130375.1 Verrucomicrobiota bacterium
GCGCACTTTTCCTCGATTATCGGAGTGTTAGCGCCGACTGCCGCCGGCGGCTACGATTTCTTGAAACCACCCTGACCCCACGCCAGCATTGCCATAACCGTCGAGTATCGGCATCTTTCCGGCATGAACGCAGGTCCGAGCCGATTCTGGCAAACTCAGCGTGGACTCATCTGGTCCAATCCGACCGCGGGCGACGCCGCTCATATCCGGGCCGCGTTGCTGCGGCCACGCTTTTCCCAGTTGCTGGACATCGCGGTCGAGTTCGGGCTGGAACGCGTTCGGGAGGAGTGGACGACCTTGCAGGCCGAGCACGCGCCCGAGTTTGACCGCGCCCGCTTGCCGGTCGAACGGATTTTGTGTCACATCGCGGAGGGATTTGCCAGTGCTGCCACCCGACACTAAGCGAGTCTGGGATTTCCTCAAGGAACAGCCGGCGCTGGCCGGGTTCGTCCTCGTCGGGGGCTCGGCTCTGGCGCTGCGGATTCGACATCGGCTGAGTGAAGACCTCGATCTTGCCTGGATGGAACCTCATCTGCCTCGCGCCCGGCTGGAGGCGGTCTCTCGTCTGGCTGGCGCGGGCGGTTTCGATTTTCAATGGCACGACGACGAAGCCTCGGTGCAACACTTTGCTGACGCCGGGCTGGACTTGCACGATTACCAGCAAAACTATCTTGTCAACGGCAGTGTCCGCCTTTCGTTCTTCGCGCCGGAGGCGCCTCTGGTCAGACTGCTGCAGGCTTCACCAGAACCCACGGCACGGGTCGCGACGCTGGTGGAGCTTTTCAAGACCAAGTGCCTGGTGTCCGCCGTGCGATCCAAGACACGAGACTGGATTGACCTCTACCTGCTCCTGCGGGACCACGGGTTCACATTACGCGACTACCGGGCGGCCTTTTGCGAGGCGGGCCTTGCCGCCCAATGCGACATTGGCCTCAGCCGACTCTGTAGCGGCGTGCCGCAGAGAGACGATGAGGGCTACGCTCATCTGCTGCCGAATGCCCCGACACTGGCCGAGATGAAAGCATTCTTCGCCGCGCTGCGGGACCAGCTTGAAGTCGAGTTGGCGGCAGAAGCCTTGAAGCAGCAGCAGCAGCCCCGCGGGCAAAGCTCGGGAGCCTGAATTAACTCACCAGCAACCTTGTGCTTGTCCCCAGCCCCCATCCGAGTTCCCTTCCCGCCCGCGAGAATGATCGTCACGAATGGTCTTTTCACGAGACTACGCGCGCCCGCGCTGCGATGGGAGCCAGTGGGCCAGCAGGTAATGGCAATTGATGATCTTCTCGGCCAGGTCCACGGGCACGTAGTAATATTGATTGGAAGCTTCGAAGCCGATTCGGGAGTCGCGGATTTGGATGGCGTGCAGGCGGCGAGCCGATTCCATTTCGGCGCGCAAGACGCGCTCGAGATCGGCGCAAGCCGATTCGACCTCCGCCGGGGATTTGGCCCCCTTGAGGCGTTGGCGAGCGATGATAAAGCGAGCCTGGTTGGCGGTGCTGCGGAAATGAAGGGCGGCGGCTTCCTCGACACTGAGTTCCTTCAACGCGGTTGCTCTTTGATCAGCAGTCAGGTGATGGCGGCAGTTTTCAAAGGCGGCGGCCAGGGTGCTGTGGGCTTGTTCAAAGCCGGAGGCCACTTTCTCGAATTGGCCGACGAAGACATCTGCCGGATAGACCGCGCGCCAGGCATCCAGATCGTCATAAGGAAAGCCAACCATCGATGCTCGATAGCCGGTCGGCTCACCCCAAAGCAGGTTCGCCGGCCCAACTTGCATCGGGCCGCTATAGACCAGGCCGCCGTGGAACGGGAATTCGCTAAACGCCTCGCTATAACTCTGCCAGGCGCGCACGACCAGGGGCCCCAGCGTTTTTCCGAATCTCCGCTCGGCAACGCGCATCATCGCATCCTCGGGGTTCGCTGCCGCTCCCACCTCGGCGATGACCTCCAGGTTGGGCGACGGATACCCACCGAGGGTCCAGCCTAGCATGAGTCCATTGACGCCGAGCCCGCGCAGATTAGCTCCGTGACGGGCCACGTTGGCCAGCGCCGGGATGTAGGGAACCGCCGAAAGCTCCCAGGTGTTGGCGCATTGCATTTTGGCGACTGTCCGCAGGCCCTTGCCGCGAGCCAGGGTCCAACGATGGCGGGCTCGTTCCCCGGGACCAATGGTTGAGATGGAATATTCGCCGATCTCTGTCTCCACCGAGCCTCTCTTGATCGGCATGCCCCACTCGCTCACGGTCATGAACATGACCTCCTTTGGAAGCCGGGCGATGATTTGCTCAACCCAGTCATCCTGCCATCCCCAATCCCAGACGATCAAATTCTGTCGGTTGCCCGCCCGCCGGATGCCTTCGTAAAAGGTCGAATTCACCTCGGCAATCACCTCGGCCGGTATGCGCTTCCCGCAGCGGGGACATCCCGCGCCACTCCCGTGCGACCAGCAGCTCGAAAGATTCTCAGAACCGCTGATCGTGAAGAAGCCGGCCAACCCCGGCGCGGAACGGCAAATGGACTCGACTGCCGATGCCAGGTACTCGCGCACTTCCGGAACGCTTGTGCATAACGCGGCAAACTCTCCTTCGGCAACACCTTTCAAGCCGGGCC
>JBAXTC010000097.1:0-15918 GCA_037130375.1 Verrucomicrobiota bacterium
AAGACGCGGCGCCGGTCGTGGCCGGTAAGCCGAAAGGCTGAAAGTCACGGCCGGCATTTCTTTTGTGGTCGCATGGCCGTAAAGGGGTCAGTAAGGCTGTACACACGCATAGATTCTGCTGACGAGGTTGTTTACATGAGCCGACGCCCAACCTATGCTTCAGGGCATGCGTGGACATAGTTTATTCCCCCGGGTTCGGCGGCTGAGACAGAATGGATTGTTGATTCTTATCCTGTTCAACGGCGGACTGGGGTGGACCCAAACTAGCAACCATCTGGAGCAACTGCCCAGTCACGGAGCCGATTTCAAGTGGCGGCTTGGGCAGACTTACCGGCTTGAACTGGAACTGACCACTTCCAACATAATCGGCCGCATCTCACAGGGAACGGAGGAGGTTTCTCGGTTTGGGTATCGCTTGGACAGCCCGAGTCCGGCGGTGCGTCTGGGGCGTCCGATGCTTCGGGCGAGTGGTCTCAAGGTGAGGTTCGGTAACGCAACAGTAACCGTGGACAAAACGACGGCGGCTCCACCGGTTGAGGCAAAGAGGATCGTGCCCTGGCTATCCCGCCCTGGCAAATCACTGACCAAGGGCAGCGGGTTTTTCAGGACGTTGCAGATCGACGGTCGCTGGTGGTTGGTGGATCCGGAAGGCAAACCATTTTTCGACGTTGGCACTGACCACGCGAGCTATCAAGGCCACTGGTGCGAGGCTCTCGGTTATGCGCCCTACAACCGAAATGTCGCGGCAAAGTATGGCAGTGAGGCGGCCTGGGGCGAAGCCACACTGGAGCGGCTCAAGAGTTGGGGTTTCAATTGTCTGCCAGCCGGCCATAGCCCGTCCTTGCGTCATCGAGGATTGGCTCACATCGAGTTCGCATCCTTTGGCTCCAGTTTTGCCCGTCGCGAATGGATCTGCAAACCGGTCAATTGGACTGGGTTCCCGGACGTCTTCAGCCCACGGTGGGAGAGTCATTGTCGGCTCGTGGCTCGGCGAATGGCGCAGGAGGCCAAGAGTGATCCCTGGTGCATCGGCACATTCCTGGACAACGAACTGGAATGGTATGGAAAGAGCGGGTACTTGGTGGACGAAGTGTTCCAGTTGGCTCCCCAACAGCCGGCCAAGAAAGCGCTCTACAAATGGCTGATGGAACGTTTCAACAGCCTGGCTGAGATCAACCGACAACTGAGCACCAAGTATGTCGATGAAGCAAGCTTCCTGAACACGACAAATGTTCCACCGCCCCTTCCCGGGCTGGAGCAGGCACGCGACCAGTTCCTGGCGGTCATTGCCGAACGGTATTTCGGCGTGGCGGCCAAGGCGCTGCGGGAGGCCGACCCGGAGCACCTGGTGTTGGGGTGCCGATTTGCGGGGCAGGCGCCCAAAGCGGTGCTGGCGGCAGCAGGCAAATACAATGACGTGTTCACCCTTAACACCTATCCGCAGGTGGATTTTGAAAATACCTGGCAACCCGACGGCACCGGTGGGGTGGTGGAAGGGGTGCCTCGACAGGTCGCCGATTATTACGAGGTGGTGCAAAAGCCGATGATCATCACCGAATGGAGTTTCCCGGCCTTGGATAGCGGACTGCCCTGCAAACACGGTGCGGGAATGCGGGTCGATACCCAGGAGCAGAAAGCAGATTGCTATCGTATCTTCGCGAACATGGTTGCCGAGTCGCCCTTTATGGTAGGCTATCATTACTTCATGTGGGCCGACGAACCGGTCATGGGCATTAGCTCCGCCTTCCCGGAAGACAGCAACTACGGGCTGGTGAATGAAAAGGACGAACCATACGCGCTTTTCATCAAGACGGCAGCGGAGGTCAATGCGCAGGTCGCACAACGGCACGAGCGCAGCGGTTTCTCGGGACTGATGGTGCTGGCAGCCGGGCCAAACCGAGTTGAAGTCCAGAACACCAATGCGGTGGAAGCGCACGGGCACTTACGGCTCACTGATCAGGGCCGCAGCCGGGTGGAGGAAGTCTGGCTCAAGCCCGGCGAGCGCCGTCAGGTCGAAATGCCTCCCGATACCGTTTGGTGTGCCGAGTTGCAGAATTGGGACGGGGGTAAACAGCGAGTGTTGGGCGGCAAGTTGCGACCGGAGGCATTCACGCTCCTAAATGCCTCCAGCCAGGAGTTGACGCGGGTGCCCGTGGTGCTGGAAAGACCGGGATTGGTGTTCGGCACGGTCCAGACGTTGGCACCCGGCCAGAGTATTGGTCTGAATGCCAGGGCGCTCAAACTTGAGAAGCGAAACGAAGTGGAGTTGCAGGGGGCAGACACGACCTGGATCTCCACGGGCAAAACCGGTGCGCTCTTTGATCGCATCGAATCACGAGGGCTGTCGCTGGGCCATCTCGTCTTTGCGGTCCACCAAAAGGTGAATGGACAGGATGCGTGGGTGGAGAGCACCAGGGTGATTGGGCTGGAAATGGAGGAACAGCCAGACGCTTGGGTGCTCGAGGCAGAGGTTGAGAATCCCGCAGCTTTAAACGGACCGGCGGGGTATCGCGCCCGGGTCCGCGCCGTGGTGTTCAAGCAGCTTGGACTCGCGCTGGTGCGGCCGATCTGGGGAGAGAGTGTGGACTCGCGGAGTTGGCAGTTAATGGAGGCTTATTGGTTCTGCCGCTCGGCCATAGGCGGTTCCGCGGACCATGACATCGTTGGCGGACCGGAAGTGCCAGGGTATTATCGTCCGGCGCAGTTCATTACAGACAGCAAGCTGGGAGGTTGCTTCGGCTCGCTGGGTCAAACGCCAGGCTGGCAGGTGATTTTCTGGACGAATCCGCAAGGCGGTATTCATCCGGACAGCCGGTTTGCCGTGAGCCAGGAGATGCATTCCGGGAAACGGTGGCAGGCAGAACGGGTGCCTTTCCTCTGGGTGTATGGGTCGAACCGGACCAAGGCGTGGAAGGAGTTTTCGAGATTGAGCCGGCAATCGAGGGATGTCGTGATCCGGGCGGCTACTGCAGGGACTGAATAGGAACAGCACTGGTCGGATCAGGGGTGGAACATTGAAGCCCACTTTGAGCGGCTTTTTTGATGCCGTGGCCGCCAAACCGTCTCAAGAGGCATTCTCTCTCGTAACCGTCCGGTATTCCAAGGCATTGTCGGATTCGTGAATCAGCCATACTGGCGTGATCCCGGCATCGGTTTGGCCTTGCTGGGAAGGGCGTTCTGCGCTTAAGGTGGGTTTGAAAGCGGACGCTCGGCGTCTGTAACCCAACGACAACTAAGATGAAAAATATCTGCCTCCTCATGCTCACTCTCGCGTTGACCGGCATTGGTTATGCCTCCGACCGGAGCTTAAAGCTGGAACGGGATTTTGCCAACCCGCCAGCCGCGGCGCGGCCGTGGGTGTATTGGTTCTGGCTCAATGGCAACATCAGCAGCAATGGCATCACTGCCGATCTCGAAGCGATGCAGCGGGTGGGCGTCGGCGGCGTGCTGATCATGGAGGTGGACCAGGGCGCGCCGCTGGGACCGGCGGCCTTCGGCCAGCCGGCGTGGCGGGAATTGTTCAAACACGTGACGGGCGAGGCACATCGGCTGGGTCTCGAGGTGACCATGAACAACGACGCGGGCTGGTGCGGCAGCGGCGGTCCGTGGATTACGCCGGAACTGGCGATGCAAAAGATGGTTTGGACGGAGACAAATGTCCAGGGGCCGTTGCACTTCAAGGGGGCGTTGGCACAACCCACGACGGTGGCAAATTACTATCGCGACATCGCGGTGCAGGCGTTCCTGACGCCGGCGGGCAAGGCGCGGATCGAGGGGATCCAGGGCAAGGCGGCGTTTACGCCAACATTCATCGGGCCGCAGGCGAACTTCGCGTCGGTGCCAAGCGAAGAGACGGTGGCACGGAACCGGATCGTCGAGTTGACGGGGCGGATGGACACGGCGGGCAACCTGGATTGGGAGGTTCCGGCCGGGCAGTGGACGATCGTGCGGTTTGGCCACACCCCGACGGGCAAGGATAATCATCCGGCGCCCGAGGCCGGCCGCGGGTTGGAGTGTGACAAGCTGAGCCGGCAGGCGGCGGAGGTAATGTTTGACGGGTTGATGGGCAAGCTGGTGGCGGATTCGAAGCCGGTGGTCGGGAAGTCGCTGGTGGCGACGCATATTGATAGCTGGGAAGTGGGTTCGCAGAATTGGACGCCGCGTTTTCGCGAGGAGTTCCAAAAGCGTCGCGGGTATGATCTGATGCCGTTTTTGCCGGCGATGACGGGGCGGGTAGTGGATGGCGTGGAGGTTTCAGAGCGGTTTCTGTGGGATTTACGGCAGACGATTTCAGACCTGGTGCTGGAAAACTACGCGGGCTGTTTCCGCGAGCTGGCGCACCGCCAGGGGCTGCGGCTGTCAATCGAGGCTTACTCGAGTTGTCCGGTGGACGAGATGGCGTACGCGGGCCGGGCGGACGAGCCGATGGGCGAATTCTGGTCGTGGGCAAAGTACGGGGCCGCTTTCAGTTGCACGGAAATGACAGGAGCGGCGCACGTGTATGGGAAACGGATTGTCGGGGCGGAAGCGTTCACGGCGACCGACCAGGAGAAATGGCTGGGGCACCCGGGGAATATCAAGGACTTGGGCGATTGGGCTTTCTGTGAAGGAATCAACCGGTTTGTGTTTCATCGCTACGCGCTGCAGCCATGGAAAGAGGGGGTGCGGCCGGGAATGTCGATGGGGCCGTGGGGCTTGCATTACGAGCGGACGGAGACGTGGTGGGAGCAGTCGAAGGCTTGGCATGAGTACCTGGCGCGATGTCAGTTCCTGTTGCAACAGGGATTGTTTGTGGCCGATATTTGTCTGCTCAGCCCGGAAGGCTCGCCGCAGACGATTGACCGGCAGAAGGCGTTCGTGTCACACGCGCCCGAGAGCGAAGGACAGCCGCTGGATCGGCCGGGGCATAATTTCGACACATGCCCGCCTGAGGTGGTGCTGACGCGGATGTCGGTGAAGGACGGCAGGCTCGTGCTGCCGGATGGGATGAGCTACCGGCTGCTGGCGCTGCCGCAAAGCGAGACGATGACGCCGCAGCTTTTGCGCAAGATCAAAGAGTTGGTTCATGCGGGTGCGACCGTGGCCGGGGCGCGACCGTTGAAGTCGCCCAGCCTGAGCGGCTACCCGGCGTGCGACGCCGAGCTGAAGGCGCTGGCTGATGAGTTGTGGGGGGCGAGTGAGATTACGACCGATGTGGCGGAGCTGCGTTATGGAAAAGGACGAATTCTTTGCGGGAAGCATTTCGAGCAAGGCCGGAAGCGGGATGAGAGCCTTACCAGCCGTCTTGGTCCGGCTAAATGGATTTGGCACAAGGAAGGCAATCCGGCGGCAGCCGCCCCTGTCGGCGAGCGTTATTTCCGCTGCGTGGTGAAAGTGGAGTCGCCCTCAAGCATCGATTCCGCGCATTTATGGATGACGGTGGACAACTCCTTTCAGTGCTGGGTCAACGGCAAGGCTGCGGGATCAGGCGATGATTTCACCAGGCTTTATGATCGCAACATCGCTCCTTTGCTTAAGCCGGGATCGAACCTGATCACGGTCAAAGCGGTGAACGCCTCCGACGTCCCGAACCCGGCGGGGTTGGTCGGCGTGCTCATCCTCACGTATCACGATGGCCGCACGGTGACAGTTCCTACTGACGCGGCGTGGGAATCTGCGGTAGCAGTGAAGGCCGACTGGCGGACGGATGCCGCTCAGGGCAATGGGTGGAGTGCCGCGATGGAGTTGGGACCACTGGGCATGGAGCCGTGGGGGAATATCGAACTCGCGGCCCCGGCTTCCAACCTCTATCCGGACATTGAGTTCCTCGGGCAATTGCTGGACGAGCGCGGCGTAACGCCGGATTTTGCTTACTCGACGAAGGATGCGTCCCGAAGCTTGCGATTCATTCATAAGAGCATGGACGGAGCGGAAGTTTATTTCGTGGCGAACAAGACGCCGCGGGTCCAGGAAGCGGTGTGCGCTTTTCGCGTGCGAGGCAAACGACCGGAGTTGTGGCGGCCGGTGATGGGCGAAATAGTGCGTCCGGCAGTTTATGACGAGGTGGATGGCCGCGTGCGGGTGCCGATGCGCTTTGAGCCGAACGAATCGGTGTTTGTGGTGTTTCGAGCCAAAGCGGGCATCGAGCGAGACCGGATTGTTTCTGTGACGCGCAACGGCGAACCGATCCTGGACATGAAGGCTGCCGCAACCGCCGCTGCCGCAACCGCCACAGACGCGGGCGCGCGCGCGGGAGCAGGCTGTGTCGATCTGGTGCGAGGAGCCAATGGGCACGTGTCGGCTCTGGTCTGGCAGTCCGGGCGGTACGCGTTCGAGACGGCCACTGGGAGCGGCGGCGAGTTCGAGTCTGCGACATTGCCGACGCCCTTTGAGATTGCCGGCCCGTGGCAGGTGGAATTCGCGCCCGGCGGCGGGGCGCCGAACCGGGTGACTTTCGAGAAACTGATTCCGTGGAACGACCATGCGGATTTGGGGGTGAGGTATTTTAGCGGCACGGCGGCCTATACGAAGGCATTTACGATGCCGCCTGAGTTGATGGGGAAGAACCAGCGGCTGTTCTTGGATCTCGGCCACGTGGCGGTAGTCGCGGAGGTTCGGCTGAACGGAAGAGTCCTTGGCACGCTATGGAATGCGCCGTTCCGCGTCGAAGTCACCGACGCATTGAATTCGGGGCAGAACCTGCTGGACGTGAGAGTGGTCAATCTGTGGGTGAATCGCCAGATTGGCGACGAGATGCTGCCCGAGGACAGCGACCGCAACCCGAGCGGCACGCTCAAGAAATGGCCGCAGTGGTTGGAAGAGGGCAAGCCCAGTCCAACGGGCCGCTATACCTTCACGAGTTGGCGTCTCTGGAAGAAGGATTCACCCTTGCAGGAGTCGGGGCTGCTCGGGCCGGTGACCATCACGGCTGCGAAGGAGATTTCGCGGGTTGCTCGTTGAAAACCCCGGGCGAGAAGATTACCTTGAGCGTGGCCGGGCCGAAAGGTTTGAGCGGAGCCGTTACAGTCTTGCCGCGGCCTTGGTGCGGCCGGGCGTTCGCCTCGACCAGGTCGCAACTCATTACTTCAATCGCTGGCTTGGGGAGAGCGAGCTTCAGCGTTCCGGCCTCACCCGAAAAATCGCAGACGCGGAAAACGAATCCTCTTTGGTCTTCCGCTTGCTTGAAAGCCATCAGCGGCAGGCCCTTCGGCTTGACGGTCACCAGGTCTTTTGCGGCAGCCGAAAGGATGGGCTTTTGTTGGCCCTGACCCTGTTGAGCGACGGGCGGGCAGAACATTTCCCAACCCCTGGTCACCGCCTCGCGCGTGGAAAAGGCGCCAGGGCTGGATGTCAGCGAGAATCGGAAGGCGTGGTGACCGCCTTGCCCGGCTTTGTAATTCGTGTGCCAGTAATTGTTCATGATGTATGCAAATACGTGGGCACGTTTCGGTGAGAGTTGCTTGGGCCAGGTCGAGCCGGTCATGCCACCCAGTGTGACGAGCGGTGTGTCGAGAGGGGACAGGACAACCGTGGCATGCCCATCCGACGCGGCGAGCCAGCGTTGGACGGAATACCAGTCGCGGCAGGCCGAGGGATGCTGGTCTTTGAGCGGCTCAGTAATGGCATCGGGATACTCGAGCCACAGCCCGCCTTTTTGCAGTTCGAAGGCAAACGGGAAGGCGATATAGACGGCCTCCTTCGAGGTTGTCTCATCCTTGTCCAGCTCGTAGTTGAGATCAATGCGTTTCAACCCCTGGTAGAGGCGAATGCGTATCGTGATCTTCGGAAACCGTTCCGCTTTGGCATCGCTGGTCAATTCCGCAAACACCGGCCCGTTGATCTGTCTTACGCCAGTCGAAACCTGGCGATGATAAACGAACTTGGGCGCGGGCAGGTTGAGATCCGAATGCACTGCGTAAGTGCCCTCGCCGCCGCTGACGTAAATGAGTTCGCCCAGGCCGTACTCGCTTTCCGCATCCACCAACTCGCGTTTGGCTTCCTTGTCGAAGATCGACTTCAGGGCGCCGGTCTTCGGATCGAGGATGACGCGATAAAACTCATTCTCCATCTGGTTTTCGGTCATCCTGGCAGCGTTCTTGACTGACCCCGACCAGGTCGCGTTGCGGTACGACCGATAGCCCACTGAGGGCAGATCGGAGGCAATAAAACAACTGCCGCCTTCGGGCAGAGCCTGGCACGGAATCGTCCGCTTTGTTGCCATGTCCTGGACCGCTTGCGCGGTCTCAATCCCTACCACGGCCTTGCGCGACCAGGAGAGGGGGTTGAATACGACCCTATCCGACGGCGGAGTCATGGCGGCGAGTTTGGTCATGCCCGCGCTGAGCAGTTCCCGCGACGCCGAGTCCGCCTTGCGCGCGAAGGAGCCCTTGACGTCCCACTGCTTAACCGTTTGCTCGTTTTTCGGATCGGAGATGCTGCACCAGGCACCCCATGTATGTTCGTCGTAGAGGAGGATGTTACGCCACAAATCATCGAACCCGGCTTTGGGGTAGTCCGAACCGCCCAGCACCGCGGCCAGCGAGTGGAGCATCTCGGCGGTGACCGCTCTTTCTTCGGCGCGGCGGCACAGGGCGGTTTCGCGCGCGGTGGAAACGGCGCCGTCTTCCCACCAGCCGCCGAAATCAGTTTTGAGGACAGGAATCTTTTCGGCAAAGTTGTTCTCGATGTAGCTGAAGAAATCCGCGGGGCGGCCCAGAATCAGCTTGGGATACTCCCACTCCGCGTTCCATTTCTCGACCACTTCAGGCAGCCATGCGGCAACGCCCTGGTTGTCACTGAAAGCGCCATTGACCAACACGGCATCATAAGGATAACCCGCGTTCTCGTAACCCGCCAGGTAGCCGGGCAGTTGCTCGGTTGCCCGTTCCATCGAGGAAATCAGACCTCCGGCCATTGCATAGCCGCCGGCGATGTGGCAAAGCACGCGCGAGCCATCCGGCCCTTCCCAATAGAACGGGTTTTTCAGCCCGTGCGTGGCGTGCGGCGCGCGATCGCCATTCACGCCTTCGATGAAGTATTTGATGCCGGAATGGGCCAGCACCATCGGCAGGCTGCCGAGCGCAGCCGGCACGTCATCCAGGATGACCGATTGCACCGGGAATCCGCCTTGGTTGGCCAGGTTGCGGGCATTGAGCGTGGAGCGGTTGAGCGCTTCGTGGGAACAAAGGCCCGTCAACATGTTGCCAAAGAACCCCGACAATCCCATCCGCCCTTCGCGCAGATAGCCAAACACCGCTTGCGCCTGTTCGGGATGGGCGCGCAAGAAGCAATCGAGCTGCCAGTAGGTCTCGAAGTCCCACTTGAAGGAAGGATATTTGCCCGCCATAACCAGCGCCTCCCGAGTATTGTCGGTGTGGCGAGCCATGACACGGTCCTGCAGGTCCGTGTAACCAATATCCGTATGCACGGTCGGCACAATGTAAACGCGCCATTTCCTCGCGGGCGCAAGCGTGGCCGTTGCTTTGACTTCCTTTCCTGCGGTCTTGACCGCCAGCTCGACCGTGGCTTTCTGCTCAACCTCGGGGACGGTGATGAACAACTCGTTGTCGCCGAAGCGCGATTCAAATTTCTGGGAACCGGACTGGGTGCCGCATCTCCAGGTCACCTCTGACGGCATCGAGACGCCGGCCAGGTTCTGGATGGAAACTCTCACGACGCGCCGCAGCCCTGCCGGCGTGCGTTTGAACCACGGCAGCGCCTGGGTCTCCACGCGGACCGATTCCGCAGGCGGCGGCGCCCCGCTCTCGAGCCGGACATCGTCGTAAAGCGCCCAGCTTCCCTCCGCATTGACCAGCGTGATGGAATTGGTTCCCGGGTGGAACAGGGATGAGGGAATAAGCTGCTGCAGCGAATAATTCTTGCCGGATTTGGCATTTGTCAGTGCGGTGTCCTCGTTGCCGGCGGGCAGTCGCCGGTTGAGTTGGGTGCCGTTAATATCGATCGTGAAGCGAGGTGGCGCAGCCCCGTGCGTGCTGACAAAATCAACCACCAGCCGGTAGTAACCCGGCACCGGGTCCGCGAGAACGAATGATACATTAACCGCGTGCGGTCGGCTGCCCGCCCAACTGTCCATCGGACCCGGTTGAATGAACGGCCACTGCCGTTGCGGGTCACTCTGACCAACAATGAAATCAACGTCGCGCGGGAATTGTTGCGGATAGGCGGCGTAATTGCCGGCGATGGCGAACTCACGGTAATCACCGTCCGGAGTGCCGATTTGAAACACGACGGCTTTTTCCTGGGCGGCAGCGTGGCAAATCAAGGCGAGGCAGATCAAACAGAGAGCGAGAGGTCTTTTCATGTGCGCGACAAGCTTTGACCCGGCAACCGTGGCAGCACAAGAAGATTCCTCCCGCCATCGATGTCCCACAGACGCAGGCAACGCCTGCATTTCAGGTAACCGGCGGAATCCATGCGACCCATTTAACTCGCGTTTAGGCCAGCAATCCATTTTGACCGGTCGTAGGGTAGGTCTCCGACCTGCCAGTCCACGGAGTCTCCGACTCCGTGCAGGGCCAGAGCAAGAGCAAGAGCCAGAGCAAGAGCAAGAGCCAGAGCAAGAGCAAGAGCAAGAGCAAGAGCAAGAGCAAGAGCAAGAGCAAGAGCAAGATATCTGCCCCACGCTGCTCCCCAAAGTGAGACTGCTGGGTTTGGGCACGACCCCGATCCCTGCTGCGGCGAACCTGACGGGAGCAGGTAGCCCGCCAACGACTACTCCCGGAACATCCGTCGCTATGCGGACAACTCGCCCCCAACCTCCGCGCCGCCATCGAGGCCGACCCCGGCGTGAAGGCCAAGGAGCAGGCGATCCTCGAAGCGCTCCGCGGGCGCTTCGGCGGCAGCACGGTGTCTGCGCCGAGCGCATGCTTCGTTTTGACCGCACTAGTGTGGCCGTTATTCAAATTGCAACCCTTCGTTAACTCCCGCGCTTCCAAGATTGTGCGTGCGCGTCTCTGTAGAATAGGCCATCATTACCGTCTGGGTTCTCGCACTTTGACATGAACTCGCGTAGCCCGCTCTAGTCGATACATTACGTTGCAAGGGCACCCAAATGCCCTAATCGCCGCGCGTGCCCGCTCGCGACGCCTGCTCCATCAGGCACTGCCCCCCACGGCCAACCTTTACTAACGCTCAACTAATTCATGGCCAGACTCACGCTTCCCAAACTCGAACGCCACCTTTACGCCGCCGCCGACATCATGCGCGGCAAGATGGACGCCTCCGAGTTCAAGGACTTCATCTTTGGGATGCTGTTTCTCAAACGCTGCTCCGACGTGTTCGACGCCGAGCGCGAGAAATTCGTGAAGTTGGAAGTCGAGGCTTCCTTAAAATTCGGCGAACTCCGCGACAAAGCCGAAAAGGACGCCGCCGCAGAAGCCGAGAGTCCCAAAAGCTACACCGGATTCTTTGTCCCCAAAGCCGCACGATGGAGCGAACTTCGCGATAATCTCCACGTCAACGTCGGCGACGGCCTGAACAAGGCCCTGGCGGCGCTGGAAACGGAAAACCCGACCATGCTCGACGGCGTGCTCCAGCATATCAACTTTTGCGAGAAGGTCGGCAAATCGCCCCTGCCCGACATCAAGCTCCGCAAGCTCATCACCCACTTCAACAAATACCGCCTGCGCACCGAGGACTTCGAGAACGACGATCTGCTTGGTTCGGCTTACGAATTTCTCATCAAGATGTTCGCCGACTCGGCCGGGAAGAAAGGCGGCGAGTTTTACACGCCGCGCGAGGTCGTGCGCCTCATGGTTCGCATGGTGAATCCGCGTCCGGGGCAGCGTGTCTATGACCCAACGTGCGGTTCTGGCGGCATGTTGATCCACGCCCGCAAGCACGTTGAGGAACACGGCGGGGATGTCGAAAACCTTTCCCTCTATGGCGAGAACTCCGGCGGCAGCGCCTGGGTCATGGGCAAGATGAACATGATTCTTCACGGCATCGAAAAAAAGGCGTTCCTGGAAAACCCGCCGGACGTGTTGACCGACCCGGCCCACCTGGACGCGAAGGGCCGGCGCCTCTATTTCAACCGCATCCTCGCCAATCCCCCGTTCTCCATGAACTACGAACGCGAGGGCATGAAGTTCACGGAACGCTTTCACTATGGCTTCTGCAAGGAGACCGGCAAGCGCGCCGACCTGATGTTCTTTCAGCACATGCTCTTCTCGCTGGCGCGCGGCGGCATCATGGCCACCGTCATGCCGCACGGCGTCCTGTTTCGGGCTGGCGAAGAAGGCAAGATTCGCCGCAAGCTCATTGATAACGACCACATCGAGGCCATCATCAGCCTGCCGCCGCAACTCTTCTACAACACCGGCATCCCGGCCTGCATCATCGTCGCGCGGCCGAAGGAAGAGAAACCGCCGGAGCGGATTGGGAAAATCCTGTTCATCAATGCCGATCGCGAGTTCGAGCCCGGCCGCGCCCAAAACTTTCTCCGCGCCGAGCACATCGAGAAAATTGTCGCCACGTTCGAGCGGTTCGAGGCCATTGACCGCTACTCCTCCGTTGTGCCCTTGGACACGATTAAGTCGCCCGCCAACGACTACTCCCTGAACATCCGACTATATGCGGACAACTCGCCCCCGCCCGAACCGCACGACGTACACGCTCACATGCACGGCGGCGTGCCGGAAGGCGAAGTGGACGCTCTTGCTTCGCTGTTCAACGAGCACGGTTTCAATCCTGCGCACCTGTTCGCCAGGCGTGACGCAACCTACCTGGACTTTGCAGCGGCGGTAAAAGCACGGACCGACCTTCGCGGCGCCATCGAAGCTGACCCCGGCGTGAAGAACAAGGAGCAAGCGCTCCTCGATGCGCTGGGAGCGTGATGGATGCATGTCGTGCCCCGCCTCGCCAAACTGCCGAGCACGCGCGACTCGATGATCATCCGCGCGGCATTTCTCAAATCCTTCGACATCGCGCTCCAGCCCGCGAATCTGCTCGACCGTTTCCATCGCGCTGGCGCATTGGTGACCTGGTGGGAGGAACAGAGTGACGAGTTCAAGACCATCGCCGCTCGCGGCTTCGATGAACTGGTGGACGGCTGGATTGACACCATCCGCGACATCATCGAGGACGCCGAGAGCAAGAAGGAGGACCGCGACGCCATTCGCGAGCACAAGCTCGTTCGCCGACTGTTGCCAGAATACTTGCGCGAGGTCCAGGCCGCCGCTGATGCAGTCACCGCCATAGAGGAGGAAAAGGCGGCGTTCGAGCGCGGGCCGGACGACGGCGGCGCAGACGAATCGTCAGCCGACGAGGGCGATGGCGAGGCCGAGGCCCGTAACTACGCCAAAGAACTCAAAGACGAGTTGAAAGAGTTGAACAACTCCATCGCCGGACAGCTTGATCGCATCAAGACGCTCAAGGGTGGCAGGAAGGAAAAAGAATCCATCATCGCCGCCGAGGTTTCGGGCAAGGACGCCGCGGCATTGCGCGCCGAACTTGCCTCACCGCCGACCAGACACGGGAGCTGGTGCTGGATATCGCCCGCGAAGCCCTCTTGCGCGTGTTGAGCGCGGGCGTTACGGCCCACCGCCAACAGGTCGTCGTGGCGGCGGAGAATCTGTGGGACAAATACCGCGTCTCGCTCAGCGAGCGCGAACGCACGCGCGCGAACGTGGGCAATCGCCTCGACGGCATGTTAAAGGAGCTTGGTTATGCGTGATCTGTTTGGTGTTCCGGCTTCAGCCGGTCTGCGACGCGGGCGCACGCTAAAGCGTGGACACCAAACAATCGCTGTCCAACGTTCGAGGTTTCTGAGCTGATCCTGCCATGTCCCGCCCCGCGTATCTCTGGCGCCGGCTGACGCCCAAACAGCGGGGCGACCTGCTCGCGTGGCGCCAGCAAGGGGGACTGCCCTGGCATCGCCCGCCTCACCGCGCCAGTGAGAAGACGCGCTATCATGTCACCGCCGCCTGCTTCGAGCACCGCTCCTACATCGGGCTGAGTGAGCAGCGCCTGAAGTCGTTTTGCGAGACCTGGCTGGGTGTATTTCAAGGCCATGGTGCTTTGATCCACGCCTGGTGTGTGCTCCCGAATCATTACCACGCTCTCCTGGAAACCACCGACATCCTGGGAGTGCTGGCGGATGTGGGCCGGATGCACGGCAAGCTCTCGTTCTTGTGGAACGGCGAGGAGCAAACACGCGGACGGCAAGTCTGGTGCGGGGTGGCGGAACGCTACATGCGCAACGACGCTCATTTCTGGGCGACGATGAACTACGTTCACAATAACCCGGTCCACCACGGGTACGTGGAACGTTGGCAGGACTGGCCGTTTTCCAGCGCGCAGGAATGCCTCGCGACGATGGGGCGTGCGGAAACCGAGCGGCTTTGGCGCGAGTATCCAGTGCTTGATTATGGAAAGGGATGGGATGATGCGAATTTGTGAGAGAAACACGCTGAAGGGTGAACAACCAGCATTGGGTGTCCCGGCTTTAGCCGGTGGGTGGCACACGCTAAAGCGTGGACACCGAACAAACTGCGTCGCGCCCTCCAAGCAAGAACGCATGCGCCCGGAGGTGGGGGGACACCTTGACGCGATGCTGAAGGAGTTGCGCTATGCCTGACCGGGTGCCGTTCGCGCATCCCTGGAGCGAGGACACCATCGGAAGCAAAGCCGAGGTGACCGTCGGCGGGACGCCGAGCACGACGGTTGCGCGATACTGGGGTGGCCATGTGCCTTGGATGTCTTCAGGTGACGTCCATCTGCGTCGTATCTCGGACGTTTCCGGTCGCATTACGGAAGCCGGTTTGCGGGCGTCAGCAGCAAAGATGGTCGAACCGCCCGCCGTTGCTATTGCCCTCGCGGGCCAAGGCAAGACTCGGGGCACTGCCGCGCTGACCGAAATAGCGCTTTGCACAAATCAGTCCGTTGCGTTGATCACACCACGAGACGACGAGCTTGATGCGCTTTACCTGTATTACGCGCTGGACTACCGCTACGAAGAATTGCGCGCTCGTTCTGCCGGTGGCGGTCGTGCCGGTTTGACGAAGCAAATCGTTCAGAATGTTCCGGTCCCGCTTCCACACCCGAATGAGCAATCTCACATTGCAGAAATCTTGAACACGCTGGACGCAACGATCCGGGAGACGGAGGCGGTAGTGGCGAAGCTGCGGCAAGTGAAAGCCGGTCTGCTCCACGACCTTCTCACCCGCGGTCTCGACGAACACGGCCAACTTCGCGACCCCGCCCGTTACCCGGAACAACTCCAGAATTCCCCGCTCGGCCAGCTTCCGAAAGCATGCCAAACACCAAACATAGGAGAAATCGCATCCCATGTTCGTAGCGGTGTGACGCCGACCGGCGGTAGTGAAGTCTATCGGAAGGAAGGTGTCACCTTTGTCCGCAGCCAAAACGTAACTTTCGACGGTCTGTTGCTGGACGACGTGGTTTTTATCACGCCGGCAACCCACGCAGCTATGAATCGCAGCGAAGTTTTCCCCTTCGATGTTCTGTTGAACATCACGGGTGCTTCCATCGGTCGCTGCTGTTACGTGCCCGATGACTTCCCCCCGGCGAACGTCAACCAGCACGTTTGCGCGCTTCGCCTACCCAAGCCGCGTTTTGAGGACGGGGGTTTCCTGGCTGCCATCCTCGCGTCGCACATTGGGCAATCTCAGATTGACCGACACAATGCCGGCGGCAACCGCGAAGGACTGAACTACACGCAAGCCAAGGGCTTCGTCGTCCCGTGGCCCGAGCCAGACGAACGCGCAGCTATCGCGAACCGCATTGAAGCGGCGAAGACTCGTCTTCAGGCTGAAGAATCACAGGTTTCTAAACTCCACTTCCTCAAACGAGGCCTCGCGCACGATCTGCTGACCGGCCGGGTGCGGGTCAATCCGTTCAACCCGGTTCTGCAATTCAGACACTGGGGAAGGGGTGTTAGAAATGTCAACTGGCGGGCGT
>JBAXTC010000970.1:0-2597 GCA_037130375.1 Verrucomicrobiota bacterium
TCGGCCACCAGCGACATGACGTGGCTCTTCCGTTCGAGTGACCAAAGCTTTAGGGCCAGGCAGGCGCGCAGCGCATGGGCCGGAGGGATCATTTTGGAGCCTGGCAGACGGGCGGCCTCGGCCAGGGTCTCGACTGGCAGACGGACCAACTCGGGAAGGAACAGGAATAGGCCTCCACACTTGGTGAGGAAGCGGCGCGGAGCCAGGGAGAAAGCGCGCACGTCGGCAACGGTTTGGACGGTGGGACGAGGGAGTTGAGGGCGCTCCTGGTCCAGGCGCCGGGGCAGCCGGGCGAAGCCCTCGGCCTGAAGAACCTCGCGCACGGCGGTGGGGCTCAAATGGAGTTTCTGAGCCTTGAGGGACTCGCTGATTTCATAGACCGAATGGTTTTGCTTGCGCAGATCAATAATGAGGGAACGGGCGCCCGACTTCTTGGGTTGGACCCGAGGGCCGGGGTGAGTGGTGAGGAAGAAGGCGGGCTGGGGGTCGTGGCAGAAGTTGTAGCAGAGGACGCGGAAGGCACCTGGGGAATAGCCGAAAGCGCGGGCGACGTCCTTGGATGGGCGGGCCTCGACGAAGTAGGCGCGGAGGGCTTCGTATTGGCGCTGCTTGGGCAGGGCGGGTTGGAGAAAGAAGAGACGTGGGTCTGTTATATTGAATGGTTTGCTGAACCGCATATTAGTAATTGTGACATATACTAGATATGGTGTCAAGCGTGAGGTTGAGCCGCCACGGCTTGTGGGCAGTAGAGCAGTCCAGAGATAGGCTACGAGGCATCTTCCTGAAGTTATTGCAGTGACATCGGTTACGATATAACTTCTGTAAATGAAATATGTCACATACCGCAATAATTACTATCACAGCACTAAATATCTAACTCATGAATCGCGGCCCAATCTGTTTGGGATTCTGCCCGCGGTCGCTCAGTCGCACGCCAAGTGGTGCTGGGGCCGGCAGCACCCCCACCCGTTGTGGATCTGGGCGCCACACGCACGGTGGGCACGCGCGGGGTCGGCGACGTTGGGGCCTTGATCTGGGTCGCCGAGCAGTTGGATATAATCGGGCACATTGATCGGGCGTGCGGAAACCTTGGCGCGAAGGACGGCCCCTCCGTCGGCGAGTTGGCGGTGGCGGTAGCCATACAGCGAGCCTGCGCGCCGGGGCCTAAACGCGACTTGGGTGACTTTCTGGATGCCAGCGTGCCGCGCCTGTCGTGTTTGCCTGGCTCGGCGTTCAGCGGTCAGGCTTTTCATCGGGTAGCGCAGCAGGTCACCGAGGACGCCCTGGAGCAGGCGCAGGTGGCAATTGCGAAGGCTGCGGTGGCCCGGTTCCAACTTTCGGCCGATGTCCTCTCCTTCGATACGACCAACTTCGACACGCACATCGCCACCGTAACGCCGGGCGAGTTGGCCCGGCGAGGACACGCCAAAAGCAAACGAAGCGATCTGCGAGTCGTCGGTCTCGGACTGCTGGCCAGCGAGACCGGACATGTGCCGCTCTTGTATCGGGCCTATTCCAGGAATGGCTCGGATCAAGGAGTGCTGGAAGCTTGCCTGGAGGGATTGAAGCAACTGCACGAGGCCCTCGACGGCGGTGCCGGTCGCGCGCAACCGGCGCAACGCACCATGGTACGTGACGGCGGGTTCTGGACCCCACATCTGGACCCGGACCTGGATAGCGGCGGCTACTACAGTCTCATCTCGTTGCCGCTGGGTCACGCCGCCGCAGAACAGGCATTGCAGATGGCGGCGCGGCGGGGAGCGATGAAGCCGCTTTCCGGCAAACTCCAACACGTCCGCGCGGCACGCATGCGAACCGCAGTGGGAAAGTTGGACCGGACGCTCGTCGTGGTGGAGAGTGAGGAATTGTTGGTGGGACAGAAGCGTGGCATCGCCGTCGCCTTGCGTCGTCAACTGGAGCAGACCCGGCTCGTCCGACGCGTGCTTTGCACCGACCAACACAATTGGAGCACGGGGCAAATCGTTTGTGCCTTTCGGGGCCAGTGGAACGTGGAAGAACTCTTCCGACCAGCCAAGAAAGGCGGAGTGGTCCCGTGGGGGCCTTCGCATCAGCGGGCAGGCCATTCGCTTTGTTCCAATTCCATCCGCCCTCTGGCACGCTTCCGGCTTGTTGCTGGATCTGGCCACCGATGAAGATTTGCCGGGTCACACCTCTGTTTGGGCAAACCACATCGCTGAGCCTGAGCATTACTCTGTCCGGCTTCGCA
This sequence comes from Verrucomicrobiota bacterium, assembly GCA_037130375.1. Lineage (GTDB taxonomy): Bacteria > Verrucomicrobiota > Verrucomicrobiia > Limisphaerales > UBA8199 > JAPLUA01. Next base: position 2,228 of record JBAXTC010000970.1, read on the forward strand.
AAGACCCTGGCGAAGATGAGCTTTCCACTGCGGAAGTGCAACTGTTGGACGAAGTCTTCCAACTACACGGCACCAAGAGCCGGTGGGAGTTGGTGGATTTCACACACAAACTTCCAGAATGGAAGAATCCTCAGGGTAGCGCCATCCCCATCCAATATCGCGACATCCTGAAAGCGGGAGGTAAAACAGAAATCGAGATCGCCGCTATCGAAGACGAACTTGAGGGCATTGCCCTCATGGAGAACATGCTGGGCGCACGTTGACGCGATGTTGGCCCTGGGTGCAGAACACGGGATCCGCCGGATTTCAACCTAACACTACAGCGTTATTTAGCGGTTGCGCCTCCACGGAGATCGGTTAGAATGCATGG
>JBAXTC010000971.1:0-2597 GCA_037130375.1 Verrucomicrobiota bacterium
TCGCCTTCGAGCCGGATGTCCATCAACACCAGGTCGGGCCGCAGTTCGCCGGCCAGGGCGATGGCCTGTTCGCCGCTGGCAGCCCGGCCCACCGCCAGGTAGCCCATTTGCTGCAGATACTCGCTGATGTCCTCCGCAACAACCCGTTCGTCGTCGACAATCAATATCCGTGGTTCATTCATGGGTAGTCTCCGCCTCCGCCGGGGTGTTGAAGAGGATTTGGACGGCGGTTCCTTGTCCTCGATCGAAATTGACCGTGCCGTGCAATTGCTCCGCCAGCAGGCGAACCAATTTCAGCCCCAGGCCATCGGCGTGGTGCGGGTCCAGCCCAGCGGGCAGCCCGACCCCATCGTCCGCGACGGTGATGAGCACCTTCTCGCGCGACGGGCTTTGGATGGTTACCCGGATGAGACCCGTCCGATCCTCCGGGAAGGCATACTTCAGGGCGTTGGTCACCAGTTCGTTGATCAACAGCCCGAAGGGCACGGCCTGATTCGGCCCAATCAAAATGCTCTTGTTCTCAACCTGGGACTCGATCCGGACTTTCGCGCTGACGGGACCGCCGCTGCGGAGCAGACTGGCGCAGAGGTGCTTCAGGTAATTCGCCAGGTTCAGATGGGCCAGATTCTCCGGTTGGTAAAGGTTCTCATGAATCAGCGCCATCGACCGCACACGGTTCCGGGTGCTGGCCAGGATGTCCAGCATGTCGCCCTTTTGCGTGCGTCCGATTTGCAGGTTCAGCAGGCTGATGATGAGTTGGAGATTGTTCTTCACCCGATGGTGGACCTCCTGGAGCAGGACGGTCTTTTCAACAAGCGAAATATGCAGTGCCTGCTCCATCTCTCTGCGCTTGGTGATGTCGGAGAAGGATGTCATGACAGCGTAGGGGCGGATTTCGCTCCTTTTGAACATGGGTTCGGTGTTGACGTTAAGCCATCGCTGCGATCCGTCCAGCATGCGCATGCCTATGATCACATCGCGGCAGGACTGGCGCGTGCGCAAGCTTACCATCGCCGGATGCTCCTCGCCCGGGCACACGCGCCCGTCTTCATGCACCGTTTGCCAATATGGATTCACCGATGTGCGCCCCAGAATCTGGTCGCGGCTTAAGCCGAGAAGCCTTTCCGCACTCGGGTTGCAGTCGATGATGACTCCGTCCGCCGTTTGAAAGACGATGCCCTCGCTCATTGCCGTCTGGATCGAGCGCAGCCGCTCTTCAACCCAAAGGCGATGGAAGAGAGATTGGGTTTCCAGAGCGAGGATGCGTATCAGTTCGAGGTTGCCGGCAATGGGTGGCTCGGACGAGCGGGAAGCCACGGTCAGAAAACCAATCGGTTGTTGCTCGGAACAAAGGCCGATGCAATAGATGTGGCGAAGTCCATGCGCTATGGCCTCATGAGCCTGTTCCGGAAACTGGGTGATGAGGTTGAGAATCTCTTTCGGGTTTTCCAGAGCCGCTTTCAGGTAAGGGGTGTTCAATGGACGGCGGGCCACCTGTTTGGTAAGCTCGGAACTCAAACCGATCTGATGCTGAAGCACCGCATCCTGGCCATCGATGAGGTAAACCGCGCTGAAGTCCATGCCTCCCAAGTCGATGGCCTTCTGCGCTAAACAGGCCAGCGCGGAATCGAGATCGGGGCAGTCGTTAAGCGCAACGATGCTGTTGTGCAACAATTCGTTGGCACGAGCGTATCGTTCCAGAGCTTCCTCGGCGCGCCTGTGTTCGGTGATGTCGCGCCAGTTGCATTGATAAAGTTGCTGACCCTCCACGCTCACGACTTGAGCCCTGACATGAACATTCCTGATATCTCCCTCCCGAGTACGCTGCAAAGTCTCGAAATCCAACCAACCTTTCTGGATCATATTCTCAATGCGTGCCTTGATTTCCTCCGGCGTCTCCCGAGCTTCCAAATCCCTAATGCTCAGCCCGGCAAACTCCTCACGGGAATATCCCAACTGCCGATGTGCCGCGGTGTTGAACTCCACGAACCGAGCCGTCTGTGGATCAATAATCACAATTCCGTCCATCGAGTGATCGAAGAGTTCGCGCCTGCGAATCGCTTCGACTCTAAGCGCCTCATGGTCCCGCCTTTGCTGAGTGATGTCCATCGCCACGATACGGCATTCCTGACCATCGGGACCGAGGGTAGTCTCCAGGTGCGCAAAGCGCCCAGGCTCGCCATTGGACCCCATGCCGACACCGCAGGTCTGTTGCAATTGGCCCGCAAACACCTGCTGCAGGTGGAGGTTAAAGGCCGGTCGATATGCCTCGGAGATAAACCCGACGAACCGCCGGCCCAGCAACGCAGCGCGATTGTCTCCGAGCAGTCGGACGCCAGCTAAATTGGTTTGGGTAATCTCCCCTGCAGATCCCAATGTGAAGTAGCCCACCGGAGCGAAGTCGTAGAGGTCGGTGTAGCGCGCCGCCGATGTTTCCAGCCGTGCCTGCGATTTCCCGAGTTCTTCGTTCTGCATCTCCAGTTCGATCTGGTGGACCTGCAGTTCCTGGACGAGCCGCTGCAGTTCGTCGGTTGGTACAGGAACCTTCGGGGGCGGCGTCTGGCTCTGCAATCGAGCTTGGGCGCGGCGGCGCAGGT
>JBAXTC010000972.1:0-2594 GCA_037130375.1 Verrucomicrobiota bacterium
GACCGAGAAAAAGTGGGCCGACAACCGTCAGCGGCTACAAATGTTGGATTCTTCACCCTGTTGGCGTCGAAACTCCGGTCCAGAGGTCCGGCCTGGAGTTTGGACATTCTGCAGACTAAACGGGAGCCAATCCCGAAGGGATTGCATCTCTCAGCCCAGAGCCAATCCTGAAGGGATTTCATCATTTAGCCCAGCGCGCCGCGCGCTACCCTGGGTGTGTGAGCCCAAGCATACCCCCAACCCTGAAAGGGGAATGGCGCTTACATAAGGCCATCGAGTGCGAGAATCATTGGGCTTTTGAGGCGTTTTGTAAGGCAAAATGAGCTTAAGTAAGTGCCATTCCCCTGAAAGGGTTGCATCGGTTGCCGTCCCACCACCGTCAATCCCTCGCCTGCCGCTCTGTGGAGAAAACGGTACGCATAAGGATTCTGGCTGGTGATTGCGCCAGGGCGCGCGATCATGGACCAAGGGGCGGGTGATTCTGATAAAATCCCTTCGCTTGCCGCTGCCAGTCCGCAGAATGTCCGCGCTCCCTTCGCACGCTTCGGGTTTGACGGCGCCGGGCCGGAGGCGCAAGTTCCCCATGTCGCGGCGTTTGCCCGGCGGAGCCAAAACAACGTTATGAACACAAGAGTTCAACCAAGAAGTCACAGTCCCCTTATTCCTCATGCGAGCGCATCAACGCGGCGACTGGGGCCGCCGTTCGCCGCCTTCGGTCGCTGGCTGGCGGTGGCGCTGGTGGCCAACGTCGTGGTGACGCAGATCAACGTCGTGGCTACCGGCACTGGTTACACCAGTCCGCCCGAGGTCGTCATCTCCGCCCCGGGGTCGAGCCGGTTCTACCGGGCGGTTCTTTTGGGTCGAAACGGAGGCTATCCGGGAGAGCGTTTTGTCTGGCTGCCGGCGGGGCAGTTTGTGATGGGCAGCCCGACGAACGAGGTGGACCGGCTGGACAATGAAGGCCCGCAGACGCGGGTGACGTTGACGCGGGGCTTCTTCCTGGGGCGCTATGAGGTGACGGAGGGGGAATATCAGTCCGTGATCGGAAGCAATCCGAGTTCCTTCACTGGGGACACGAATCGGCCGGTGGAGATGGTGAATTGGAATGACGCCACGAACTATTGCACGCTGTTGACGGCGCGGGAGCGGTTGGCGGGGCGGTTGCCGGCGGAGTGCGCATATCGGTTGCCGACCGAAGCGGAGTGGGAATACGCGAGCCGAGCGGGTTCGACGAATCGGTTCAGCTACGGGGAGGATCCGGGCTACACACAACCTGGGAACTATGCCTGGTATCATGCGAATAGTGGGGACACGACCCACGCGGTGGGTGGGAAGTTGCCGAACCGCTGGAGCCTGTATGATATGAGTGGGAACGTGTCGGAGTGGTGCTCCGACTGGTATGACAATTACCCCGGCGGCAGCGTGACTGATCCCCAAGGATCCCATGAATAGAGAGGCGGAGCTGCCCGGAGCAGTCGAGGCGAAGCGAGCGGAGCGAGAGAAGCCTGGTGCGTTGGGCATGGAGATGAGCTAGAGGGTGAAAGACCCTTGTGGGGCCTTCGGGAGGCAACCACGAGTCAAAGGCAACTGCATGAGCTTTTGTCCGCAACCGTGCGCGCGCCGGCGTGGAGCGCGGACAAGCATGTCCAATCCCGCTAGGATTTGCCATCGTCCCGGAGGGATGCCCGACAAGCCCAACGTCTCAACACTGTGTGAGCGAGTTTAGATATCCATGGTCCCGACAGGGACGACTGACCCTCTGCGCAAACGGTCAATCGTCCGGGACTTATCCTGCTGCGGGCACTGGTTCCCAACCTTGAAACGTTGGGCTGTTGTCGCATGTCCCTGCAGGGACAAAGGCGTGGTCCGGTTTCGCGGGTATTCTCTGGGATTTGACCCTCTACAAGTCAATGAACCAAACTTTGCCGACCGAGCATGCGCAGGGCTTTGGATGGGCATTAACCAAGTCGTCATTAGCGACGACTTGCACTTATTTGGTTTACCACTGTTTACATTTGGGGATTTGTTGGTTCACTGTTAGGAGCAAAGCTTGTGATGAGATTTCCTATGACAACGATTGGGTTTGGGCGGTTGCGCCTGGTGGGAGTGGTGTCGCTTGGGTTCATGCTCTTGGGGCGCGCATGGTCCCAGAGTTTGCCTTCCTTCGATTTTACGAATCCGGCGGACGGCGTGGGGTGGGCGGCGACGCATGACATCAGTTCGCTATTCACCACGACGACGGGGTTGGTGATCCAGATCAGTGGCCCCGATCCGTTCACGGTCGGGCCGCGGCGGGATTATCCGGCCGGGGTGCCGCTGTGGCTGCGGCTCAAGCTGCGCAGCGACGCGGGCGGGTCGTGCCAGGTATTTTACTTTAGTGGCGTGCCGACCGAGGAGGCATCGGTGCGGTTCGCCGTCCCGGCGGGCCAATGGACCGAAGGACGGGTGGCCTTGCCGGCGCTGGGGCCAGGCTTCCGGATGCGGGTGGATCCGCCGGGCGTCAGCGGCACGGCGACGCTGGCCTCGCTGCGGTTCGAGGTAAGTGCTTCTCCCCTAATATGCGCTGATTAACCACTTCAAACGCATCGTAGAAC
>JBAXTC010000973.1:0-2591 GCA_037130375.1 Verrucomicrobiota bacterium
GGGCGATCACATGTCGCATTACAACGTGAACTGCTCGGTGAGCAAGACGCTGATTCAGCATCTGATCCGCTGGGTTGTCTCGTCGGGGCAATTCGACCAGGCGGCCAACGTCACCCTCGAGGCGATTCTGGCGACCGAGATCTCACCCGAACTCGTGCCCCATGCGGACGGTGACTCGGCCAAGCCAGCGCAGAAGACCGCCGACAAGGTCGGGCCCTATGAACTGCAGGATTTCAACCTTTACTTCATCACCCGGCACGGCTTCCGCCCAAGCAAAGTTGCCTTTCTGGCCTGGCACGCGTGGAGTGACAAGAAGCGGGGTTCCTGGCCGGATTTGCTGCCGGCCGAAAAGCGCAACGAGTACGACCTGGCTGCGATCAAGAAGTGGCTCGATGTGTTCTTATATCGCTTTTTCAAAATCAGCCAGTTCAAGCGCTCGGCGATTCCCAACGGCCCGAAAGTCGGCTCCGGCGGGTCGCTCTCGCCGCGCGGCGACTGGCGCGCTCCCAGCGACTCCGAGGCGGACGTATGGCTGAAGGAGCTGCGGGAGAATGTGCCGGGGTGATTCTACGCCTTTTCCAACCGGCGCGAGCGCCACAGATAGAAAATTGCGGGATAGACCAGCAGCTCCATGATGGTGGAAGTAATGACGCCGCCGATCATCGGCGTGGCGATGCGTTTCATGACGTCCGCGCCGCTGCCGTGGCTCCAGAGAATGGGCGCAAGGCCCCCGATGATGACGCAGGCGGTCATGGCTTTGGGGCGAACGCGCTTGACGGCTCCGTGATAGATGGCATCACGCAGGTCGGCGACGTTGCGCATTTTGCCATTTTTGATCCATTGGTCGTAAGCCAGATCGAGGTAGAGGAGCATGACGACGCCGGTTTCGGCATCGAGGCCGGCCAGGGCGATGATGCCGACCCACACGGCGACGCTTAGGTTGTAGTGAAGGAGGGCGAGGATGCCAATGGCCCCCACCAGGGAGAATGGCACGGCCAGCATAACGATGGCGGTTTTGATGGCCGAGCGTGTGTTGAGATAAATGATCAGGATGATGAGCAGGAGGGTGAGCGGCACGACAATCATCAGGCGCTGCTGGGAACGAAGCATATATTCGTACTGACCGCTCCAAAAGATGTTGTAACCGCTGGGCAGGTTGATCGTGCCTTTGGCAACGGCCTCGTTCACGGCGCGCATGGCCATTTGGACGTAGGTGCCGATGTCGATGCCTTTGACGTCCACATAAATCCAGGCGTTGGGCACGGCCGCCTCACTCTTGATACCCATAGGCGCGTGGACGGTGTCGATTTTGGCCAGTTGGCCCAGTGGCACTTGCGCGCCCGTCCGAGTAGGCACGACGATTTCGCGCAGGGCACCGAGGTTCTCGCGGAAATCGCGGCTGTAGCGGAGGTTGATCGCGTAGCGTTCGAGGCCCTCGACGGTGGTGGTCAATGGCATGCCGCCCAAGGCGACTTCGAGCACGTCCTGAACATCGCCGATGGTGAGGCCGTAGCGGGCTATGGCATCGCGGTCGATATTGAACTGGATGTAATTGCCGCCCATGGTGCGCTCGGCGAACGCGCTGAGGGTGCCGGGGACAGTCTTCACCACGGCCTCAATCTCCGAGGCGACGCGCTCCAACTCCGCGAGGTTGGGTCCGGCGACCTTGATGCCGACCGGCGTTTTGATGCCGGTGGCCAGCATGTCGATACGGGTCTTGATGGGCATGGTCCAGGCGTTGTTCAGGCCGGGGAGTTGCACGGCGGCGTTCATCACGTCGATCAGTTCGTCCGGGGTGCGGCGCCGGTGGGCGATGATATTGCCAGCGTCGTCTTTGATGTCCACCACCGGCCATTCTTCTTCGGGCTTAAGCATGATGGTGGTCTCGACCATGTCGAAGGGAGCGGGGTCGGTGGCGGTTTCGGCGCGGCCTATTTTTCCGAAGACGTGGCGGACCTCGGGGAACCGGCGAATCATCTTATCGGTGGTCTGGAGAACTTCGCGAGCCTTGGTGGGGGAGATGCCCGGGAAGGTAGTCGGCATGTAGAGCAGATCCCCTTCATAAAGCGGCGGCATGTATTCCGAACCGATATTTTGGTACGGGAAAAACTTCCCGGCCTTAAATGCCCATTCCTTGGCTTTGCCGTCGGGCAGGAGGCGCGCGGTGAGATTGTTCCAGGGGAAGAACACCCAAACGATCAGACCGGCGGCAGTGAAGATGACAGGCCAGCGCCATTTGATGACGAAATCAATCACCGGATGGTAGAGCCAGATGAGGAGACGGTTGATGGGGTTTTTCTCCTCGGCGGGAATTTTTCCGCGGATGAAGAAGCCCATAAGAATCGGGGCAAGGGTGATCGAGAGCAGCGCGGCGGCGCCCATGGAATAGGTCTTGGTGAAAGCGAGCGGCTTGAAAAGGCGCCCTTCCTGTGCCTGGAGCGTGAACACCGGGATGAACGACACGGTAATGACCAGCAACGAATAAAAGAGCGTGGGGCCGACCTCGATCGACGCATCGCGGATGATGTCCCAGTGAGGCTTCCTGCCCTGGTCGTGCTCCATGTGTTTGTGGGCGTTCTCGATCATGATGA
>JBAXTC010000974.1:0-2581 GCA_037130375.1 Verrucomicrobiota bacterium
GCCCGCACCGTGCCGGCCACGTTCAAGGCGGCTCCGGCGGGATCGCTGGTGCCGACAGAGTTTGAAGCTCATGGCATATCAGCCCGAGGCTTGCTGGCCATTTTCGACCAATCGGCCCTGATAGGTGAAGGTTGTGCCGAGTGGCTCAGCCAGCGCCGCGCTGCCGAGCAAACCTAGCCCGATTACTGCAAGCAGATGTTTGTTACTCATACTTGATCTTTCGTTTGTTTGTTCTTTGTTCTTGTTACTTGGTTTAAGTTACTTGGTTTGGTGCTTGATGAATTTTTCGAGCGCGCCCAGCCGCTGCTCCAGTTCGGCGATCTTCGCGTCCTTGGCTCCCAGGGCCGAGCGGACAGATTGGTTCTCAGACTCCAGCTTCTGGTTTGAGCTTCATGTTTGCTTCTTTTCTTTCAGGTTCTTGGAAAGTTACGGACTGTGCGGGCGGGACGACGGGCCCTCCGGTTCTGCCCGCCCGGAGTGGTGCTCTGGGCGGGCCGGCCGTTCTGCCCGGTTTGAGGGTCCGGCCGTTGAACTTGCAAGACACTCAGTTTGTCGGAGTCACGGTTTGTGCAGGCGGTAGAACTTGTTGCCGGCGGGCACAAGCTCGGTGAACTGAAGGTTCGCGCCGTTGCTGGAATACGGCCCCGGGATTTCCGTCCACACGCTGCCGGCGCTGACGAGGTTCGTCGTGGCATGGAGCAGCCAGCCTTCGGCGGGCGAGGGCCAGGAGACAACCACCGCCGTGTTGCTGTGTGTGACGGTCAGTGCGGGCGCGCCGGGCGTTTGCACCGCGGCGATCATACCCCAGAATCCGCCGACGAGGGTGAAGTTCCCACCGCTCATCGCGCCCGCGTCCGGTTGGCCGATCGTGCCGGTAAGGGAATACTGGCCGTTAGTGCTGGTGCCGCCGCCGCCGTCGAGGGTGAACCAGTCTATCGAATAGCTTTGGGCGAACGTTGAGGCCAAGGGCCAGGCCGCGAGGACGAGCGCCGCAATGAATGGCCGCCAGGTTTTGGACTGCGCCAACTCTCTGGCGCTTGGGGAACAAACGGCAGGCTCAACGCCGGCCAAGAGCGGCAGAGTACTACCGCGCTCCCGGACGCTGCGCACTTTCACTGGCCACCTCCGCTCCGGGCGTTGATGAGTTGTTCCAGTTTTTCCAGCCGCGCCCTCAATTCGGCGTTCTCAGCGCGTAGCGCGGCATTGTCTGTCTCGACCTTCTGGTTCAAACCCTGGATGGCCATCAGCGCCACGCCGTCGGCGTCCACCGTGCAGATGGAGGTGTCCTCCGAGCCAAGGCCGAAGGCGGCCCTGAAATCCTGGGCCATCGGGCCGATGTGCCGTGAATCCTTGTTACGCTTGTAGTTCCATCCGCTGATGGGCAGGACGGCGACTTTCTCGAGAATCTCCCGCGAGTCCACCGGCGCGAAGTTCTCTTTCAGGTTGCGATCGCTGCCCTCAGTAATCTCACCACTTACACGGAGGTCGCCGTTGACAGCCGCACGGCCATTATTAGACACCCAGAACAGATCCTGCCGGGTTCCGTCCGCTGCATAACCGCTGACATCAAAGTAATGAGCCCCGACCGATGCGTCCGGCATGCCAATGACGAGTTCCTTCGGATCCATGAACATGCCCCAGCGGCCCAGCCCGGCCTTGGGACCGCTGGTGAAGGGATCCGAGCCGCAGGTCAACATCGGGGCGTCGGCCGCCGGCAAAGCGATCCCCTGGCCATCGCGCAGAATAGTGGCGCGGGCCGGGCTGCCGTCCGGATTGAGGCCGGTGACAAAATACAGGCCGCCGGTGGCCCGGACGTTGAAGGAGTTGGCCACGCCGGTGTTGAAGTCCGTCCCATTAGCATCGGCCCAGACAAAACAGCCCGGCAGGGGGGCCTTGGCGCGATAGCCCGCCGCAAAACTGTACATCCCCCCCACGTAATTTCCTCGGCCTCCCGGAATCATCCCGCCTTCCGCGCCGATCCAGTTACCGTATCCGCCGCCAAGAACGGCAAAGGCGGCATCGGTTTGAATCTGGTTCTGATAACCGCCGCCCAGAAACGATTCTTCGGCGCCGCGTTGAATGGTGTTCTCCGCGCCGCCGCCCAGAAATGAATGAAACGCGGCCGCGGCCACGCTGTTGTTTTCACCCCCACCCAGAAAGGTATGACGGGAGTTGGCTTGAATCGAATTCCCCTGGCCGCCGCCCAGGAACGCGTAAGGAGTATTGGTGCCAATCGTGCCCCCACCGCCGCCGCCCAGAAAAGAATGAGCTGCGTTGGCGGCAATGGTATTGTGATCTCCACCGCCGAGGAAAGAAAAGTCGGACGCGCCTGCAATTTGATTAACGGCCCCACCGCCGATGGAGGAGCCGAGGCTGTTGATGGCGCTCGATGATCCGGCGATGAGGTTGGGGTAAGAAACGGCAAATGGGCCGGCGCTGGCCGCGTGTTCCAGGCGCAATGCCTGCGCCCCATTCACCCGCAGGTCCAGCGGCAGGTTGTCGGTGGTGCCCAGGAAATTGACTCCGGGCGTGGTGCCCGCGTTGCCTCCGAGTTGCCAGAACGACGCGGCGTGCCGGCCAT
>JBAXTC010000975.1:0-2574 GCA_037130375.1 Verrucomicrobiota bacterium
ACTTTTCCTCGATTATCGGAGTGTTAGCGCCGACTGCCGTCAGCGGCTACGATTTCTTGAAACCACCCTGCTTCCCCGCCAGTTCTTTTTGTTTGCCGATGAAACCGTTTCAAAGAGTCCGTGGCGTTTTCATCTCTGCGCTCTCTGCGTTCTTTGCGGTTAAATGATCAAGCTCCACTCATGGCGGAGGCCGTTACCGTCCTTACGCTTTCACCGACCGTCGGAAAGCTCCAAGGCGTTTGACGATCCCGGGCGGTTCATCCCAATTGAGTTGGTGAACCAAATGGGCCACACGGGCAGTCGTCCCTCCGACGCCTGCCCGCTCTTTCCGCAGCAGTGCCATCTAACAACCGACTACTCGAGGTCGGCAATAATATGCGCGCGCACCGAATGCAAGGTCACCGGACCCGGGAGCCCGGCCGGCCGCAACGGCGCATCTTTGGCGACCGTATCCGCGGTCAGGAAGGTATGGCGTTGGGCGACCGGAAGGGCCATGTCTCCCACCAGTCGGTTGTTCCAGGCATTCACCACTTCGATCTCCAGAAGGTTGTTGCCCGGCCGCATGGCGCTCGTGACGTCCAGACGCCACGGTGCCAGCCAAAGCGTGCCCAAGGTCTGACCGTTAAGGCGGACGGTTGCCAGGTCGTGTACTTTGCCCAAATCAAGAACCAGTGCGGAATGCGGACTGCGCACGGCCGACTCCGGCAGGTCAAAGGTCTTCCGGTAAATGGCTTTTCCGGAGTAATGCTTGATGCTTTCCTCGGATCGCTGAATCCAGTCTGTGAGTTCGTCGAAGGTCACTTTGTCGGGCACCCCCCAGCCCGGGGTGAATTGTACCTCCCATGACCCCGCCAGTGGCGTCGGCTCGGAAATCTCCGGGATGCTCAACGCTCGGGTTTGGCCTCCGGCGGTGGTGAGAGCGTAATTGCCTGGTTGCCAGGCAATCGCCTGCAAGCTGCCATTGGTGGTCCGGGTAAGTTCCATTGGCACCGCGCTCCGCTGTGCGCCCTGCGCGGGCGTATTCTTCATCAACTGCGCCAGTTCGGCTTTGCTTAGGGCGCGCGGAAAAGAGTCGAGGCTGCCGAGCTCGCCGCGAAAAGGAGTTGTGCCACTGTCGCCGAGACCGGCGTGGACGGTGAAGTCGCTGGCCATGCCTTTGTGAGCGAAGACGCCGTTCACATAAAGACTGGGCTGGCCATTGAGATAAACCACGGCCACGTGAGTCCAATTGGTCAGGTCGATTGCATGAACCAGCACCGGCGCAAAATAATTGGCCCCGTGCTCGAACACGATGATGCCATTGCTGCCGACCGCCAAACCGCTGCCGGCATGGCCGGCACCGCCCAAATTACCGCCGTGAGGTGGAAACACGACGTCATTGCGGGGCTCGCCCAAGCCATGCACGCCTTTGTTGGTTTCGGGCAAAAGCGTGGTCTCGGCGGCGGGCCTGACCCAAACGGCCAGGGTGAAAGTGTTCGTGGTCTCCCCGGCGGTGCCGGCCGGTGGCGGAAGGATCGGTTGCCTTGCGTCCAGCACCATCTGGCCGTCGCGAGTCAAGGTGACGACGCGGTTGCGCTCGGCCTTCTCGCGGAACACAACGAACACCGACCCATGCGGTCCCAACTGGAGCGGCACGTGGACGGTGCCGGCAACCTCGTCGTACACCGCCGGACATTCGATGCGTCCGGTGTCCGGATGCCAGATTTCTGGCGCCAGCCCGCGCACGCGGAAGGCGGCCATCGTCGCCACTTCGCGGTCTTTGGGGTTGGATACAAAGTAGAGGTCTGTTCCGCCCGAGGCTCGATGGGTAAATCGCAGCGGGGTTGCGCTTTGAAAATCGGGACCAAGGCCCATCCCGGCCAGGGCCTCTTCCAGCCCCACACCGCAGAGGACGCGTCCCTTGCCCAGGACGTGCTGAGAGTTCGGAGTCTGGTTTCCGTCGGCGCAGCGTTGGACCGCATCTGGTCCCCAGAGTTCGGTGGCGAGATTCCGGACCGCCTGGTCGCACTTCGGATAGTTCTGGAGACTCGGCGAGCGCAACGGGGGCGGACCGACGATTGTCGCGCCCGCTTTGACGAGATCGCGGATTTTGCGCAGGACTTCCGGGCGCATGGTGGTCAGTTCGGGCAGCACGAGCACGCGGTAATTCATGCCGTCCGGCAACACCAACCGGCCATCCTTCACCCTTAACCGGTGCTCGATCACGTCGGCGTTGATCCAATCGAAGTCGCATCCTGCCGGCAGCTCCGGTTTGCGCATGCCCGTCATTTTGGGCGCGTCCTCGCCGATGAAGTAGGCCACATCGGCCACGTGTTTGCCGACTTGCAACATCACGCTGCAACGGCGCAGATAATCTATCCACGCCTTTGATTGCTCGAACCATGTGTTGTGCCGGTTGAACTCCGTCCCGAACCAGGCATTAACGCCCGGCCACCGGTCTTCCCAAGGCTGATGGATATACACGTGGAGCAAAAACTGGTTGATGCCATCGCAAAATGCCTTGTCGCCGAGCGCTTTTAGATCGCGGGGCGTGTTGATGAACGCAGGGCCGCCTGTGAACGCCTCCGCCCACAC
>JBAXTC010000976.1:0-2569 GCA_037130375.1 Verrucomicrobiota bacterium
ACCGGTACGACGGGATGAAATAGTTGCGGGCCGCCGCCCGGCAGCCGAACGCGCCGTCGAACCAACCGCTGCCCCGAAATACACGGAGCGAGCCTGATGCGGGACCACGCGGGTCGGTCTGCGAGCCACTCGAATACTCCCCTTGCCAATCCCAACACCACTCCCCAACATTCCCTGCCATGTCATACAGCCCATACCCGTTCGCCGCAAAATAACCCGCCGGACTGGTGTAGGGAGACCCTCCGATCCGACCGACTGCGTTGTAGCCGTTAGGTCCCAAGTCGTAACTATAGCCGACAGTATCTCCGTCATAGTTGGCCTGGCTTTCGGAAATGGTGTCGCCCCAGGGAAACCGATGCCCGCTCAACCCGCCCCGCGCCGCCTTCTCCCACTCCGCTTCCGTCGCCAATCGGTAGCCGCTGACAACCCAGTTCACCCAGTTGGTGCTCAGGTCGAGCTGTCCGCTGCGGTAAATCGCCAACTGGCTGAGACTCGCGTTGGTGTAGTAACAGGGCGTCCGCCCTTCCTTCTCGCTCCGCGCATTACACCACTTCACCGCGTCATACCAGGTCATGCCCTGCGCGGGATGATTGGTCCCCTTCCCCTCCGCCCCATGCTCGAAACTGTAACCGTGCGTAATCCCCCAGTTGTAAACGTCATCCCACACCCCTTTCGTCACCTCATACTGGTCCATGTAAAACGCGCTCACATCATTCGTATGCAAGGGCAACTCGTCGCTGTCGCTGTCGCTTTCACCAAACGTGTCCCCCATCGTGAAGCTGCCGGCGGGGACGAGCGCCATCCCGGGCGGCACGGGACTATTCGTCCCGAGGGCCAGCACACGATAAAACCGCCGCGGCGCTGGCGGCGCGTCCGCGTCCACAAACCGGTACGGGCTTTGCGTTACCACCAGGTTCGTCAACACCACCCAGTTCGTCTGGCTCAGGTCGGCGCAGTACTGGATCTGGTTGGTGACCCCCACATCACTCTGGATGGTGAACCTTGGCACCATCGCGGTGTCGGTGATTACTGGCGCCGCTCCCTGCGCCGCCATGACGGCCCCGAGCGCCAAAGCGCACAGGCCCATACTCATTGTTCGCGAGTTGGTTTTCATGCTCTGGTTCTTCATTAGTTGATTTCCGATCTGCCATTGAAATTTCATTGTTGCATCACGAGAGGAAGCACGGGCGCTTCACCCGCTCTTCTGGGCGCACGGCTCTCACCGCAGTGTGGTCCCGGTCACCGACCCTTCTTTTTGCGGAGGAAGGGACGGCACGAATAGCTGGTCGGCGACGGCGCATTCGTTCGACTGATAACCCCGCTCGGTCGTGAACCCCGTCGGGGTGAGCATCATCGTCAGCGGCGATGCCCCCGAGTATGTAGGCCACTGCGTGCGCCCCCCTCCGTTGGGGTCGCCGGTGATGGCGAACGATGTCCAGTAGCCCTGCATCCCGGCCGAGAGCGCCGACGGGGGGTTGGTCGGGTCGAAGGTCACGTAAGGGTTGCCGAAGACGTAGGGGATTTCGGAGCTGTGAAACGCGCCGAGGTACGTGCCCCACGGATGCCCGGTGAAGACGTAGTTGTAGGCGGGCTGCCCGGCGGCCGCGATGGACCTGGCGATGTACTGCGCCGGCGCGGTGAACACGGTCAGCGTGACCGTCTGGAGCAGCGACAGCTTGACTTGAGCGCTCGACGGATTGGGCGGCGGCGGGAAGAGCGCGTATATCTGGTTGGCATAGGGTGAGTAGATTTCCGTGAGCGGCCCCACTAGCTTGTTGGTGTTCACGAACTTGACGACGGGCAGGGCGATGTTGGCCTCCTCGCGGTTCGACCCGATGATGGTGGGAACGCGGCGGAAGTCGCCGTCAGCAAACGCGTTCACGGGATTCTTCGGCAGCACCCAGCCATCGACGTACGGTTGGAAGGTATAGTCGGCTGTGTTCTGAAAAAGGCGCTGCTCCGGGTCCGGGGCCCACAGCATAGTCTGGGTCGGAATCTTGCGCAGCTCGGCCAGTTCGTCGGGCTTGCCTGCGCATCCCAGGGCCGCCGAGAGCTTCTGACCCATGGCTTCACCCTCGGCCAGCGGCCGCGTAGAGTAGATGACGATGCCGCCGTCGGCGCACGGCGCGCTCTCCGCGATGGCCTTCTGAAACAGGTTCTGACCGTCCGTCAGCGGCGAGCACATCAGATCGAGGACGCTGTCCGCGCCGGCAGACTCGCCGAAAATGGTGACGTTGCCCGGGTCGCCGCCAAACCCCGCAATGTTGCGATGCACCCACTGCAAAGCCGCGATCTGGTCCAGAAGACCATAGTTGCCCGACGATGCGTTCGGCGACTCCTTCGTGAGCGCCGGATGCGCAAAGAACCCGAAGGGGCCGAGCCTGTAGTTGAACGTGACGACAACCACCCCCTTGCGGCTCAGCGATGTCCCGTCATACAGGGCGGACGAGCCGGACCCGTTCAGAAAGCTCCCGCCGTAAATCCAGACCATCACCGGCAGACGATCTGTGAAATTCGTGGACGGCGTGACGACGTTCAGATAGAGGCAGTCCTCGGACTGCTTTTCGTC
>JBAXTC010000977.1:0-2569 GCA_037130375.1 Verrucomicrobiota bacterium
AATTGTGGCGACGCTATTGCCTCTGGAAGAGCCTCACTGCCGCGCAGGTTTCGGTGGTCGAGCAGGACTACCACCCCGCCAGCCTGGATAAGCAGCCCCGTTACTACCAGCAAATCGCCATCAATCGCGCCATCGAGGCCATCATCAAAGGCCAGGAGCGCGTCCTGCTGGTCATGGCCACCGGCACCGGCAAGACCTACGTCGCCTCCCAGATCATCTGGCGTCTCTGGAAGGCGGGCGCGAAGAAGCGCATCATCTTCCCACCGCTGCGCTCCGCGACCTTGAAGTCCAGCTATATCGAGATGGCTGAGTAAACATCAAAATTGATGTTGCACCCCTATGGACTTTACTGTAGAGTTCTACGAGACATTGGCAGGCGGCGTCCCTGTCCAGGAGTTCTTGGATGGCCTGAGGAGCACCGACCCGGGTGACTTCGCTGCGGTGATGGCGGGCTTGGCTAAGTTGCGAAACCGCCAATACCACCGGGAACCACTGTCGAAGTCGTTGGGGGGCGGGTTGTTTGAGTTACGGCATGTGGGCAAACTAAACACTCGCGTCCTTTGGTTCTTTATGAAAGGCCGCCGGATAATCGCGGTGCATGCGATACGCAACAAAGGTCAGGCCGTCGCCGCTCGCGACCTTCAAACCGCGCGGCAACGCATGGCCGACTGGCGGGAAAGAGAACAATGAAAAAGACCAATTTCGATCGGTATCTAGAAGAACAGCTTAAGGACGAAGACTTCGCCCGCCGCTTTCACTGTGCCGGGGAAGCCTGGGATGTTGCCCTGCAGGTGGCGGCACTGAGAAAGCAGGCCGGCCTGTCCCAAAAGGAACTCGCCAGAAGGCTGAGGACCTCCCAACAGCAGATTAGCCGCCTCGAGTCCCCCGGGTACGAAGGCCACTCTCTGAGCATGCTTCGCCGCGTCGCGGACGCCCTCGGGGCCACCGTTCGCGTGACTTTCGAACCTCTTCACACGGTTGGCGCAGGCCTCCTGTCAGAACCAGCAACCCCTTACAAGACTCGCAAGCCCTCTTGAACCCTTACTACAACCTGCCCCCTGAGCAAAGGCTGACCCAGCGCCATGTGGACCAATTCAACGCCGATGAGGCGCTGTGGCGCAAACTGGACCTCTGCCGACGCGCCCGCCGCAAAGACCGACCGCGGCTTTCACGCAGGAAACTGAAGAAGGCCGACTTGCTTGAGTTTGCCAAAGCCCGCCTGCCCCAGGACTGCATCGGCCAGCGGGTTGCAGCGTGAGCCTCGCAAATCACAAATCCTAAATGTCCCTCTCCGCTTCCATCAAATCCATCCAGGACATCATGCGCAAAGACGTCGGCGTTGATGGCGACGCCCAGCGCATCTCCCAGCTTGTCTGGCTCCTGTTCCTGAAGATCTTCGACGCTCAGGAGGAGGAAATGGAGGCCACCCGCGACTACATGAAGTCGGGCACCCTCCTGCGTCAGGTCATCAACAAGCTCAACGAGGGAATCAATTTCAACCGCACCGAAGAGTTCGACATCGAGAAGAAGTGGTGGGGCAAGCCGGGCCAGGAGAGCAAGCGCAAAGAAACCGAACTCGCCTGGCGCGTCTCCATCGCCGACATCGCCGCCCGCGGCTATAACCTCGACGTCAAGAACCCCAACGTCGTGGACTACGCCCACCGCGACCCCGCCGAGCTCCTGGCCGAATACCAAAAGGCGCAGGCCGCCGTTGCCGAGGTGCGCGAAAAACTGCGCAAGGAACTGGAAGCAGCGCTGATGCGCTGATGGACAAGGCTATGAATCCCTACCATAACCTTCCTCCCGAACAGGGATCAACGCAGCGGCTTGTGGACCAGTTCAACGCCGACGAACGCCTCTGGAAAGAACTAGAGGCCCGCCGCCGGGTCTGCCGCAAATTCCGCCCTCGCTTATCGAAGAAGAAACTGAAAGAACTCGACCTCGCTGAATTCGCCCGAAAACGGCCACCCTTGGAGTTTGCTGGGCAGTGGGTCGAGACGTGAATACCTGGTGATGAAAAGAATAGCACCTACCGATATTGACTTGTTAATCGCAAGTGTTCGTGGGCAGAAAGTCATTCTGGACGCTGATCTGGCCAAAGTTTATCAAGTTCCAACCAAGGCTCTCAACCAAGCAGTGAAACGAAACCGCGAGAAGTTCCCAGGGGATTTTCTGTTTCAGTTGACCCCGGAAGAAGCTTCCGAAGCCCGCAACCCCATCCCAGACCAGAGATCTTCGAAGGGGCAGTCGAACCGGTCACAAATTGTGACCGGTTCCCAAAAGCACAGAGACCCGCGTTATCTCCCCTACGCCTTCACCGAGCACGGTGCCATCATGGCGGCAAATGTGCTGAACCCGCCACCGCCACCGCCCGAGCCGACGGCGCCTGAAATCGGCTTTCACGTCAAAGAGGACGCCACGCCCTATCGCACGAAACGGAAAGCACGCCGGCTGTAATCCCGCAGCGCAACCCAACTGCCCCGCCAGACACGTGAGCGCAAAGGACTTCGCCCAGTAATCCGCAAATGCTTTCGTTTCCATTTTTCTGTCTGCAATTTTTCTGTCTAAT
>JBAXTC010000978.1:0-2569 GCA_037130375.1 Verrucomicrobiota bacterium
TCCCTGGCATCGTCTGCATCCAAAGGGACAAAAACGCTGCCTTGTATGGGATTCTCTGCGGTTGCCTGTGCCGGCAGGGGGATGTGGTTTTCGACAAGCCGGTGAACGCACTCGGCACAATAGAATTCTCCGTCCACAACCCATCCTCTGCACACATACATTTCTTGCTCGTCTGATTTCGGGCAATGTTCAAGCCAGCCTTTGACACGGGCGGGCGTCCAGAGCGAGTGCGGATTCTGCTGTCTGCGTTTGGTTTTCATAGCGTCTGGTGTTGCGTCATTTGCTGCGTAATCGTTCAAGTCAGGCCGTAAAGTGCATACACCAACGCGTCTATCTCCCGCTCTAACGCCCTCACGTCCGCCTCCGCCGAATGGCCAACAATTCTTTACAAGTCGTCATTTTCCAACAACGATAATTACCAAGACGACGCTCCACGTCCACCAGAATTTCAACCCCGCCGACCAGAATTCTCCCCCACCACCGCGTCAGCTTCCCTCCAACCTTAAAACCAAGGTGACCGAAATCCTGAAACTCCATCCTGATTACGAAAAATGGGTGAAATCATTTGGCTCAGGAAGCGCCAACCTTGATCTCCCTGCCCGTTGACCAGTGAAAGGGCGACCCAGCTTTCACACCGGATCGCCCCCAACCCAACCATGATGGGCTTGGAACATGTTGCCGATCCTGTCCTCATCGCTGGCCATGCTCAAGGCGAGTATTTTATAACGGCGGCCACGGAATTCAAAATGCTGGCCGACCTGGATCTCCTGAAATTGAAACGTGGGTGGCCTAGGAGAACTTGGGCTGGCGATTCTCTGGGGCATGGCGGGGTCTTTGGGTACCGGGGTTGGACTGGCTGCATCGACTTGGTTCTGCGTTTCTGATTTTCTTTTCATGGCTGGATTGTCGCACGGAGGGTTGGGCATCTGCTGGGTAACCCGAAAATAGATTGAGGGAGTTGATGAATGGAGACTAATGACCAAAAACCACAATCAGGGCATTCGGGGTTGAACATTCCAATCTTACGGTGCCATGGGAATCGGGAGTCGTCAGGCCAAAGCGAAGGTCACCAGGAGATCATTTTTGGGCAGGAATGTTGGGGGTGTGCGGTGGGGGATAAAAAAAGTGGCTGACATGGGCTACTGCAACTAACTTCCGTCAACTACCTGCGTCCATGTCAGCCAAAACAACTTCGTCCTGCTTTTCAAAATGTCAAATGAGCCGGGTGTTTTTTTGTTGATGGGGGTTGGGGGGATGGAAAAGCTGACGTATCCATAAAATCAAAACAGGCGAAGGAACTTGAACCCGCCGCCCCCGCCTCCCGACTGTTACGCTGGTGAAGGAGAATTGCTTTTCGTTATCATTCACTGCGGCTGTCAAGGTTCAGGGGCTTGGCGTAATCTGACCTACGATTCACGCTTGCAATAATGCCGGTTCCGGCTATATTTTGCTCAGAGATAAACTTACGCCGGACTGGTTCTTCCAGACGGCAGATCCTGTGGCCGCCCTGCGCAAGCGTGGTGGCCGCAGTTGTTTTCAGGATGCCCTATGATGGTATTCTATGTGGACGAGGCTGGCTGCCTTGGCACCCTGCCCACAGCAACCTCGCCTATCCAGCCGGTTTTCACCCTCGCGGGCGTCATCCTACAACGCGAGCGCCTCAAGCGCCTCCAGTTCCGGACAGCAAAACAGACGGTCGTAAGCGGGACAAGAACTCGTCTAAAGACGGTCAATGGCGCTCGTTCCCAAAGGTGCCGCATCTGCTGCAATACGTCAGCAACGACAATTATTATGGCAGAATCAAAATCGGCGGCAAGATTACTCGCGACACCCGTTCCCTTCCGACACCGACTTTTCCTCCTTGGAGATTTTTATTCGCCTGTTAACAATCCTGGCATGCGCGAACTAAAAGATACCGGGGTCCTCTTGCTGGGGTTTCTGCCTTGGCTTCTGTTCTTATTTTTCTCCGGACATTCGATGGAAAGCCTCGAACGCATTTCCTGGGTATGCCTGGCCGCCTCGCTGACATTTGGGTTCGGGGAGCTTCGGAGCGGGTACATTTTGCAATGGGGGACATTATGTTTCTTCACCGGCTGCGTCGTGTTTGTGGGTCTCCTTCATGTCGTCTGGGTGGCGACGCATATGGACCTGTTGGCAAACGCTTCGCTGGCTGGGATCATCTGGGCGACGCTTTTTGCCGGCCGGCCCTTTGCTTTGCAGTATGCCCGCAAGGATCTGCCAAAAGAACGCTGGAATGATCCCCGGCTTCTCGAAGGCTGCCGGTTCATCACCCTCGTTTGGGCGATGCTCATGTCGGTGTCGGCCGGAATTTCCGTTTACCGGCGCATTCCAGTGCCACAAGCTTCCGAACAAATCTACTTCGCCATCAGCCTGGCGACCATTGCCAGCGGGGTTATCTTTACGACGTTATTCAAACGACAGAAGCGGCTCCAGCGCGAAAAGCTTGCTCGCTCCGATTCCCTCTCCTGATGCGTTGACAAGCGGGATGAGATCTTCCTAATTCGACTCTCCCAACAACCAGTCCGTCAGGGTGAGATAGCTCCGGACC
>JBAXTC010000979.1:0-2569 GCA_037130375.1 Verrucomicrobiota bacterium
TGCAGGAATACACGACGCAAGTCGCGCATGAATTGCGCACGCCGTTGCAGTTGATGCGGCTGCGGATCGAAGCCGAGGCGATGGGGATGAAACCGGAATTGGCGGAGGATTTGCAGGAGGAACTCGCGCGCCTGACCAACTACGTTGAGACCGCCTTGACCATCGCTCGCGCCGAGCAAGGCCATCTGGAATTAGCGCCCGAACCTGTGGCGTTGAAGGAATTTCTGACCGACATGCTCGAGCCGTTCTCCCGGTTGGCTGCTGCTGAGGGACGTCGTCTGCTGTGGTCCTGTCCTGCGGATGTCGTGGTCCAGGCGGACCGTAGTGCCTTCAAACAAATCCTGTTCAATCTTCTGGCTAACGCCTTGAAGCATGGCGACCAGGACATCTGGCTCCGGATTCGGTCACGACCGTGCAGCGTCAGTCTTCTCCTTGGCAATCGCGTGGCCGAACGCAGTCAGACTTCCCGCCAGGGATTAGGCATCGGGCTTCGTCTGGTTCAGGCCTTGGCGACCCAAATGAAACAAACCCGGCTGACCATTCACCACCAAAGATATTTCTGGGTTCGACTGCGGTGGCCGCTACTGACAAACTGAGAGGAGAGAGAAAGTCGGCAAGACTGCCTGAAGACACAGGGCGTCATCGCCAGGCAGGGCAGGGGCACGACGGAGTTTCTGGACCAGGCGCAGAATGAGGAGGATGGGACGCGGTCGTTAGGGGGCTGAACGGGGGGAGAGCGGGGACGGGGGTATGATGACCGCGTCACCCGGTCTGAGTTTCTTGAAATTCAGGTTTGGGTTGGCGGCGCGGATGGCGCTGCCGGGGAGGCCGTACATTAGCGCGATGGTTTCCGCGGTGTCACCCGGGCCAAGAACATAAACTTTTCTGGGCTGGGGTGGGGCGGGCAAGTCTGGCGGTTCGGGCGGCACGTCCCGACCGGATGCCATGGTATTGGCCTGGAGTTGCTGGAGTTCAAGCCGCTTCAACTCGATGCTTTTCTGTGCGGCGGACAGGTTGGTATCGCCGCGAATGCGACTTTGTTCGGCCTGAGCGGCGGCCATAATGGCGTACATGGTTCCCGCCGCCTCGGGCGTGCCGGCTTCCTCGGCGGCGGCCATCGCGTCGCGAAAAACCGGATCATTCAGCCGCTGATATTCTTCGTAGCGCTTCTGGCCGAGGGCGGTTTTCATGGCGGCATCGCGCTGATTCTCGAGCGCCTTGCGCTGGCCTACGCTGCTCGGATCGGTCGCATTGGCGAGCAGTTCGATTCGCTGGTCGAGGGCGTCCACCGCGCGAAATACCGCGCGGAACTCATCCGGGGTCTGGTCGAAGAAGCGGAGCTGGCCAAAGTCGGCCCGCAGGTCGTTGGCACTTTGGGAGTAGCGCAGCAGGAATTCTTCAAGCTGGGGCGGGCTGAGCACATGAGCCATCTCGTCGCGTGTTTGCTGTCGAAGTTTGGCCAGCATAGCCGGATCGGGTTCCTTGCCCGCGCGGCTCTGGGCGTTGAGGTAAGCCTCCAGGCGATCTTGTGAGCGGAGGCTGATGTCCTGGATCGACTGCTTCGTATCGACCGCCAGCGCGCCGAGGACAGGACCGTCGAGGATGACACCGGGGCGCGAAGGGCGGGGGAGGCTGACCAAATCGCCGGTCTCCCAATTAGTGCCGAGCAACCGCGTGAGCAGGCCGCGGCGTTCGTCCTCCATCGCGCGGGCTTTGTCCGTCGCCGTCTGGACCACATCCGGGTCCGGCTGGCTGCGCCACCATTGCTGGTCTGCGGTGACCAATTCCAAAGCGCGCTTGCGGGAATAAAGGGTGTTTACGTCTGCGATGATAATGTCCCGAATGGTTTGCTCCGGGCAGCCAATATCATGGAGATTGGCCACGTAGGTGGCATAATCGCCCGACTCGACATCGCTGTGCCAGGAGAAAAGCTGGCGTCTGGCGACGAAGTTGGTTTTGGTTTGGAGGGTCGGGGTCTGGCCTAGCGCGGCAGTCGCCGCAGCAAATCTGGCCGACAAAGAGCGTGTGGACAAAAGCCACACGGCAGTCAATGCGATATTGACTCCAAGGGAAACCAGAGCAACAAGCCGCCAGCGCATACCTCTATTTATCCATATATCGGTGCCACAGCAAATTGAAAAACGCAAAAGGCGAAAAGTTGCGCGGCGTCTGCCGCCAGGGACAGTCACCGGAGTTGGTTCCGCACCGCCCGGGCCTTTCACCGCCACCGCCCATCAAACTGCCCTCGAAGAAATGGCGCGACACCTTCCCGTCCAGGGTGGCGGCCTCCGCGAGTTGGTTGAGCGGTGAACCTAAAACGGCGTTTCAAACCACGAAAAACCAACCACTCTTACAATGCAATGAGTGTTCACCGTGCAGGTAAACGCACCATCGTTGTTATCAGCCTCTCATTTCGTGTGTTTCGTGTCTCTGATCTTCGCGTCTCTGCGGTTCCTTTGCGCTCGCCACGATGGAATAGAAACGGCTTCAGCTTATCAAATCCTAGCGGCATTGGACATTCCTGTCTGCCGTATCGCGGGCTTTCCAGCCCGCTGGACGTCCGAATTGC
>JBAXTC010000098.1:0-15838 GCA_037130375.1 Verrucomicrobiota bacterium
AATGAACACCGAACTAATCTATAAAGAGGAGAGCTATAAGATCGTTGGCGCGTGCCGGACTTCCTGTGTTACGACCGTATCGTCCTCGAACTCAAGGCGGTCACCGAACTGACGGACGAGCATCGCGCCCAGATCCTCAACTATCTCAAGGCCACAGGACTCAGACTGGGGTTGCTCGTCAACTTCGGTCATTATCCCAAGGCTCAAGTCGAAAGGATTGTCACTGGAAAAGGGCGGTACGAATGAAACTATCTACCACGAACCACGCGAAATACACGAAAAGGGAACTTTTCGGAGCCGCTTCCCTCTGCCTGTCTTCTTTCGTGTGTTTCGTGTGTTTCGTGGTGACCAGTCTTCTCCATAAACGGAACGCATGTTCTCTTGCTGTTGACCTGCGTCCTGGAAACCCGCAATTTGACCGCAGCACAATGAGAACCACAGGACAACAACGACCAGGACTAAATTAACGATGTTGTGAGCGGCGATTTATGAAGATTACTGTCATTGGCGGCGGTTCGACCTACACGCCCGAGTTGGTCAACGGATTTCTCGCCCGGGTGGATTCGCTTCCGCTAAAGGAACTTTGGCTGATGGATACTGATAAGGAGCGCCTTGAAATTGTCGGCGGGTTCGCCCGACGCATGGTCAAAGCCAAAGGCGACCCTTTCAAGGTGGTTCATTCGTGCCATCAGCGCGAAGCAATTGCTGGCGCGTCGCATGTCATCACGCAGTTGCGGGTTGGACTGATGCCCGCCCGCCGCGGGGATGAGTATCTGGGTCTGCGGCATGGGTTGATTGGCCAGGAGACAACCGGCGTCGGCGGCATGGCAAAGGCGCTGCGAACCATTCCGGTGATTCTCAGCATCGCGGAGGATATTCGGGAAGTTGCGCCCGGCGCGATGCTCGCCAATTTCACCAATCCTGCGGGACTTGTCACGGAAGCGTTGAATCGTTACGCGGCCGATGTGTGTGCGGTGGGTGTGTGCAATGTCGGCATCACCATGAAGATGGAAATCCTTGAGGGGCTCGAGAAGTCCACGGGCAACAAGCTTGACGACAGCCGCGCGATATTGAACACGCTCGGGTTGAATCACCTCACCTGGCATCGCGGATTCACGGTGACTGGCCAGGAGATGTGGCCATTGGTGTTCCCCGCTTTCGTCGAGAAAATCAGAAGGGAAGCAGATCCCGAATGGGACATTCGGACACTCGAAGTATTGGGCATGATTCCCAATTATTACGCGCAATATTTTTATTACACCGACAAGAAATTCGAGGCGCAAAAGAAGTGGCCCCCCTCACGCGCGGAAGAAGTCATGGAGATCGAGAATAATCTCCTGCGCGGCTATGCGGACCCCGCGATGACCGAACCGCCGGCCGGCCTGATGAAACGGGGCGGCGCGTATTATTCCACGCTTGCGACCCAGCTCATCAACTCGCACTACAACGACCTTGGCCAGGTTCACGTTGTCAACGTTCGCAATAATGGGGCAGTCAAAGAATGGGCTTCGGATTGGGTCTTGGAAATGCCCGCCAAAGTGGACAAGCGTGGGATTCATCCGCTGCCCGCAGCGCCATTGCCGCCCGTCTGCTTTGGACTCATCTCACAGGTTAAAATGTATGAGTTGCTGACGGTCGAAGCCGCCGTGCATGGAGATAAGAACGCGCTGTATCAGGCGCTGCTCGCGCACCCACTGGGCCCCAGCGCAGACAAATCGCAGGCAGTGATGGATGACATGCTTGAAACCAACCGGCAGTGGTTGCCCCAGTTCTTCAAATAGGCATTCGCACATGAAATATTTCATCGGATTTGATGTCGGTTCGTCCAAGACCCATGCGCTGATCGTTGATGAAACCGGTCAATGTGCTGGCTTCGGGAAAGCAGGCGGAGGCAATTACCAGGCGGTTGGGTACGAGGGACTCAAGACCGCAATGCGCCAGTCGTTCGAGGGGGCGCTGGAAATGTCAGGTCTGGATAAAACCCGGGTTGCGGGCGCAGGCTTCGGAATTGCAGGCTACGATTTTCCATCCGACCGCGAGGCGCATTTGCGCGCAATTGCGTCGCTGGGGTTGTCCTGCGCCGTGGAAGTCGTCAACGATGGGATCAATGGCCTGCTGGCTGGGGCAACGCGCGGAGTCGGCGTGAATGTCACGGCGGGCTCATCGAACAACTGCCGCGGGCGAAACAAAAGCGGGAAGGAAGGGCGCATCGTTGGCAACAGCGCCCAGTTTGGCGAGCATGGCGGTGCGATTGAAATTGTCCAGCGCGGATTGGTTATGGTGAATTACGCATGGATCAAACGGCGTCGGGCGACAGCGCTAACGGCAATTTACATTGAAGCGTTTGGCGCCAAAGACGAGTTGGATTTAATGGAAGGCCTGTCCAACGAGCAATATCAGCTTTTTCCGCAACTCGCCACGCAGGTGATTGATGCCGCCCGCAACGGCGACTCCGCCGCGCGCGAGGTGATCCATTGGGCGGGTGAAGAGTTGGGCTGGCTGGCGGTCTCGGTCGCGCGTCAAATTGAAATGGAAAATGAAGACGTCGAGATCATCCAATCGGGCAGCGTGTTTGAGGCGGGCAAAGTTATGACTGAACCGATGGAGGCAATTGTATTGAAGCATTGTCCACGCGCGAGATTAATTCGGCTCGCCGGTCCGCCCGTGGCAGGCGCCGTGATTCTCGGCATGGAGCAGGCAAACTTCGATGGCTATGCCGTCCGAGAGAGGATGGTTCTCACGGCAAAAGAGGTTGTTAAATGAAAGGGAGCCAAGCGCTGCGATGTCGCGGTGAAGACCCGCGGCGAGGCTCAACTGAGCATCGAGATGGCGATTGAAAAAGGCATGGCAAATCAGTTCATTTCGTCCTGGAAAAGGCGGGCAAAGTCAACGTCTGCCGGAGTGTTGGCGGTGAACACGCGGCAAAGGCAGCGCATGAGAGGCAGTTCGTCGCGGCCAAGCAGCCCACGCGCCTCCAGTCCAGGCAGTGCCTTGGCAACCTGCGCCACCACAAAGGCGCTCTCGAGTGTCTCCCCGGCCATTTCAGCGCGCGCCTGCTCGTAGGTCAGGCCCTTCCCCAGCAGCCGGCCCAGACGCACAGTGCGTCCTCCCATGCATGTGACGTACTGATCGCCGACCCCAGGCAGGGATGTCACCATGGCAGGGTTGCCACCCAGCAACGAGACCAGACGCGCCATTTCTTTGGCGCTGGCCCCAAAGAGCGCTGCCGCAGCGTTGTGATTCTGGGCATCCGCGTCGTCGGGCCCGCCTGCCCGGTCCAACATGCCGCCCGCCAGGCCCACGGCGAGCGTATAGGCATTCTTGAGCGCCACGCAGACCTCTACGGCGACCACATCCGTCGAAAGGAAAATGTGGTAGTACGATGTCTGGAACATCTGGCGTAGAAGCGGGAGAGCTTCCGAATCGCGCGACGTGAAATAGACACAGGTATGGCGGCGTCCCGCCAACTCACCGGCGATGCATGGCCCGCCGATGGCTGCCAAGCTCACTTGGCCCCGCAGGGCGGCAGGCACTTCATCAGCCAAAATGTCCGGGAGAATACGCAGTTGACCGTCTTCATTTGCTTCAAGCCCCTTGGTGACAGCGATGATTCTCATGCCAGGCTTGAGGTGGGGCGCAAGCGCGCGCCCAATCCAATGCACCCCGGGCGAGCTAACGCCACTGACGATGACGTTGACCCCTTCCAGCGCCTGCGCCATCTGGTCAACATAATACGGCTGCACGTTGTCCGGCAGCCTTCGCCGCAGACGAGGATGGAAGCGTTTCTCCAGACAAGACGCAATGATCTCAGTATCGAGATGGGTGCCCACCAGGCGGACCTGGTGCCCGTTATCGCTGAGCGGCCAAGCCATCGCGGTCCCCATCAATCCCGCGCCTACAATCGTCACGTTGGACATTTTACACCTCCAAAACTGATTGAAACCTGCCGATCTTTTCATCGAGGCCGGCTGCTTGTCCGAGTTGTATCGGAGTAATGTTTATCATGGTGGGGAGTGTGCAGACATTGTGAGTGAGGGTCAAGCGAGCCATAACGAGCGATATCGAGGTAGGAACGCCCGTTGCCAGCGGCCCCCTCACAGATCCCGGCGTGCAGTTTTCCAGCACCGGGCTCTTCAGAACATCTCGCTTTGCTATGGCCCGCAGGGAGGTTGGCCGGTGGTGTTCCGTCTTTCTTACGGCACCGGTTTCCTGTGCAGGCTGCGATTTCCTGTTGCCCCCTTGGCTCGCATCGGCCTTCTCGGGCGAAGGTTCGAGGAAATGGACGGGGCAGCTTTGAAGCCATTTCGGGGTGGTTGGTGTTTGGGCCGTGAGGAGTTCAAACAGAAGATGATCGAGTTGATGGCGGGCAAGCTAGGGGAGAATCAGTCTGAGATGCGCACCAATTCCAACCTATCGCAATTGCAACCTTGACCTCAGTTCGCTGCCTGATATAACCGGTCGCGTTGCCGAAGCAAACAACCGATTAGTTCCTGGCCTGCGCAGGGTCGAGCAGTAGAACAGGTCGCGCAACGTGCAATCCAGAAGTGATGTATGTCTAAACTCGTAACGGTATATCTTCCCTACAGCGGCAAAGAGCATTGCCGAAGAACGATCGACCAATTAAAGCAATCGCCATTGATCCAACGAATCTGCCTGCTCTCAACCGGTTCCGCCACTGCGATTCCCAAAGGTTGCGACCGGCTCGCGGTCAGTTCGCTCTACGGGAGCCAAACGATGCAGGCGATCGCCGGGAAGACGACGACTCCGTATGCGCTATTGATCATCCACGACACGGCCATCGAGTTTGGTCAGTTCGCTCTGGACCGGTTGCTGTCAGTGGCAACGATCACCGGTTCGGGCCTCATCTATTCGGACTACTACGATATCGTGAGGGGGCAGCGGGTTTCACATCCGGTGATCGAGTCTCAGATGGGCAGCATCCGGGATGATTTCAATTTCGGTTCGGTGCTTTTTTTCGACACCAAAGCCCTCAAAACGGCTGTTAGCGCGGGTCGGCGACAAAACTACGAATATGCCGGGCTGTATTCGTTGTGGCTGGCCATCTCCCGCCAGCAACCGCTCACCAGAGTCGGCGAACCCCTGTACGGGAAGGCTGAGCAGGACGCCCGCAAGTCAGACCAAAAGCAGTTTGATTACGTTGATCCGAAAAACCGGGCGGTCCAGATCGAGATGGAGCGCGCCGCAACCGAACACCTGAAACGGATTGGCGCCTGGTTGAAACCGAAGTTCAAAGCTGCCGACTTGGACGAGACCCCGTTTGCCAACGAGGCGTCAGTGATCATACCGGTAATGAATCGGGTCAAGACCGTCGGCGATGCGGTCAGCTCGGTCTTGAAGCAGCAGGCATCCTTTCCCTTCAACCTGATCGTTGTGGACAATCATTCGACGGATGGAACGACCGAGCTGCTTCGCTCTTTTGCGAACAAGGACATCCGGGTCGTCCATGTCATCCCGGACCGGCAGGATCTGGTCATCGGGGGATGCTGGAACCAGGGGATCGAGCATTCGGCCTGCGGTCGGTTTGCCGTCCAGCTCGACAGCGATGACATTTATCAGGATGAAACAACCTTGCAAAAGATCGTTGATGCATTCCGCCGCGAAAAGTGCGCGATGGTGATCGGCTCCTATCGGATGACGAATTTCAAGCTGGAAGAAATCCCGCCCGGCGTGATCGATCACAAGGAGTGGACGCCCGAGAACGGCCGGAACAATGCGCTGCGGATCAACGGTCTGGGCGCGCCGCGGGCCTTTTACACGCCGATTCTGCGGCGAATCAAGTTTCCCAACGTCAGCTATGGCGAGGATTATGCGGCGGTGCTGGCGGTGTCGCGCGAGTACCAGATCGGCAGGATTTACGAGCCGATCTATCTCTGCCGCCGGTGGGAGGGCAATTCAGATGCCGGCATTGATATCAACAAGCAGAACGCGTTCAATTTCTACAAGGACAAGCTGCGAACATTCGAGATTCTCGCCCGACAGCGGATGAACAAAGGACCGGGCGCGGCGTCGCAGAGCCGCAGTCGGAGAGCCAAACCGGTTAAATTGGGTTAGCGACTTGCGTGCGCCTACCTCCGTTCGAGACATCCATCCAACCGTGGTCAAACTCTCCGACCAGCTAACTATTTCCGAGGCGGAGCTTGCGCCTTTTGTTTCCGAGGGCGGCCAGGCGGGCAAGGCTCACGGACTGCTTCTCCAACAGAAAGGAGTGTGGGACTTGCTGCGGATCGGTTATGACTCCTTGCAGAGCGTCCGGACCAAGGCGTTTGAGTTCGACGGATTTCAAATCAAGGTGCAGTTCAACCCGGGACGCCTCATCTCGACCGCCGCCAAGGTCGATGCGACTTCGATCCGGGAACGGAAGTGCTTCCTGTGCCCCGAGAATCTCCCTTCTGCGCAGCGGGGAATTGCGTGCGAGGGAGACTATCTGGTGCTGTGCAATCCGTTTCCGATCTTTCCCGAGCACTTCACGATTGCTTCCCTCCATCATACACCGCAGGTCGTTCGCGATTCGTTCGCGACCTTCCTGACGCTGACTCGGGAATTGGGCACGCGGTACACCGTGCTTTACAACGGCCCGAAATGCGGAGCCTCAGCGCCGGATCACATGCACTTTCAGGCCGGAAACAGGTCGTTTCTTCCGATTGCTGGCGAGTACGGGGCCGTGGAAGACCCCCGCGCAGCGCGGTTCTTTGAGTCTGACTGCCTGCGCGCTTGCAGCGCTGAAAACTATCTTCGGCACTTCATCTTGTTTGAGTCTTCCGATCCCGGTCTGCTCGAGCGGGCGTTTGCCGCGCTCTATGAGGTTCTCCAGGATGCTGCCACGGCGGGGGAGGAGCCGATGTTGAACATTCTCGGGTTTTGCAGCAGCGGCAAATGGAGGGTCTTTGTCTTTCCCCGCGCTCAGCATCGCCCGTCATTCTACTTCAAGGAGGGGGATGAGAAACTCCTCATCAGTCCCGCCGCCGTCGAGTTTGGCGGCGTATGCACGACGCCACGCGAGCAGGACTTTGAAAAGGTCACCCGGGAGAATATCGTGGAGATGTTTAATGAAGTCAGTGTCTCGGCGAAGAAGTTTGCGGCAATCACGGCTCATCTCACTCCCAAACTGGCTGCTCTACAAGAATCTCCCGCTGCTTAGCAGGGTTTCGATCCAAGGGAGATCCTCCGGACGGGTGACTTTGGGATTGGGCTGGACGCTGACCACAAGCCGAACTGGCTGGCCGATGAGTTCGCACGCTGCGGTGTCGTCAGTCACGAGCAAACCTCTCCGCCGAACCTCCGCCAAGGCGCGGCGAATGATTTCGACGCGAAAAGTCTGCGGGGTTTGCACGGCCCAGAGGCGGGCGCGATCGAGGGTGCGCTCGATCGTTTTGCCATCACCCGATTCCTTGATCGTGTCGGTAACGGGCTGCGCGGCGACTGCGGCTCCGGTCTCCTTTGCCGCCTCAATGGTCGCGGCGATCAACTCATGGTTGGTGCAGGGGCGCGCCGCATCCTGAACCGCCACGATTTCTGCCGCTGGCGACAGAGCCTCCACGCCGTTCCAGACCGAGTCCTGCCGTTCCTTGCCGCCAACGACCAGCCTGAACTTCTTCCGAAACTGGTATTCCTGCGCCAGCGCGGCGAACGCCGTCTGCATCCCGTCCCGGACCACCAGCACGATTTCGTCGATGCAACCCGCCTGGTCAAACCGCCGCCACGTATGGGCGACGATGGGCTGGCCGTTCAATTCGAGGAAGAGCTTGTCGATGCCAGGCCCCATGCGGGTGCCTTTGCCGGCAGCGACGATGATGGCGGAAGTCATGCGGCGCAGTCTAGAGTTCGATGGCCCGGGTCCAAAGTCTAAAATGACTTCGCAATTTTCAATTTGCAATCAACCACAATCGCCAGCACTCTCGGCTTCGTCCAATACTTCCGGGACAAAACGATGAACATCGAAAAACTCTTGCTCGCAGCCGCGCTATCACTCGCAACACTCGCCGCGCCTTGTCTCGCAGCCGAACCAGAGACGATCTGGATTTCCTCGCTCGATCTCGCTTCTGTCGTCCAAGGCTGGGGTCAGCCCCAAGCCGACAAAGCGGTCACCGGCAAACCGCTTTCCATCGGGGGCAAGATATTCCAGCGCGGGCTCGGCACCCATGCCGACAGCCAGGTGCGCCTCAACCTTAATGGCGGAGCGGAGAAGTTCTCCGCCCTCGTCGGTGTGGATGACGCCGCCGGCAGCGATAGCGCGAGGGTCTCATTCAAGGTCGTTGGCGATGGAAAGACGCTGTGGAAGAGCGGGCTGATGAAACGCGGCCAGCCGGCGCAAGAGATCGAACTGGACGTGAAGGGGTTCCGAACTTTGCTGCTCCTTGCCGATTCCACCGGTGACATCTCGTTCGGCCACGCGGATTGGGCGGAAGCGAAGCTACTCGTGACCGGCGAGCGCCCGACGCTTGTTGGGCCTCCCCGCGAAGAGGCATTCATTCTCACACCGAAACCATCGCGAACGCCCCGCATCAACGGCGCCCGCATCTTCGGCGTCCGACCCGGCCACCCGTTCCTCTTCACTATTCCTGCCACCGGTGACCGCCCCATGACTTTTGCGGTCGAGCATCTGCCGAAGGGTTTGACCGTTGATGCCCGTACCGGCCAGATCCAGGGCCGACTCGAAAAGCCTGGCGACTATCTCGTGACGTTTCGCGCCTCCAACCCGCTGGGCACGGCGAAGCGCAAATTCAAGATTGTCTGTGGTGAGACCCTGGCGCTCACGCCGCACATGGGCTGGAACAGTTGGTATGTGTGGGAGAACCACGTCACGGATAAAATCATGCGCGACGCCGCCGACGCGATGGTCAGCAGCGGCATGATCAATCATGGCTACCAATACGTGAACATTGACGACTGCTGGGCCGTCAAGCCCGGTGCCACCGACCCCAGCCTCGGCGGCGAACCCCGCGATTCGCAGGGAATGGTCAATGCCAACCAGCGCTTCCCAAACATGAAGGCCCTGACAGACTACATCCACTCCAAGGGTCTCAAAGCCGGCATTTACACCTCCCCGGGTCCGCTCACTTGCGCCGGCCACGTCGGCGCCTATCAACACGAAGCGCTCGACGCCCGGCGCTTTGCCGATTGGGGCTACGATTTTCTTAAATACGATTGGTGTTCTTACGGCAACATCGCCAAAAACCCGAATCGCGCCGAATTGCAAAAGCCTTATCTTCTGATTGGTGACAGCCTGCGTCGCCAGGACCGTGATCTGGTGTTGAACCTTTGCCAATACGGCATGGGGGATGTTTGGGAATGGGGCAGGGAAGTAGGCGGCCACAGTTGGCGCACAGCAGGTGATCTTGGCGGCTCTTTCAATGGCATTCCAGGAGCCCTCTTCCGGGACGGCTTCGATGTCTATGCCCGCAACGAACTTCACCGGTTCGGAGGCCCGGGCGGTTGGAATGATCCCGACTACTTGCTGCTCGGCTATCTGAGCAACTGGAAAGGTCAGACCGCGCCGACGCCCCTCACGCCGAATGAGCAATACACTCACGTCTCGCTTTGGTGCCTGCTCACCGTCCCCCTGATTTTCAGCGGTGACATCACCCGCCTCGATGATTTCACTTTGAGCCTCCTTACTAACGACGAGGTCATTGAGGTGGACCAGGATCCGCTCGGCAAGCCCGGACGCCGTGTGGCCAAAGACGGTGATCTGGAAGTTTGGGCCAAAGATATGGAAGACGGAACCAAAGCTGTCGGCTTGTTCAATCGCGGCGAATCCGAAGCGATCGTCACCGCCAGATGGTCGGACCTTGGCCTTGCCCACAATCAAATTGTGCGCGACCTGTGGCGGCAACAGGATACCGGTGTTGCCAAAGGCGAGTTGAAGGCCAGCGTGCCGCGTCACGGCGTCCTCTTGGTTCGCTTGAGGCCAAAGTAGGCTCCTGCGCCCACCCGGACGGTGCCCGCACCCAAGTTTCAGGACGGCCAAGCCACCGCTAAACCGCTCTGATTCTGGGAATTGGTTGTTACTTACGGCAAACCGAATTGGAAGACGCGGTAGAACCTTTCAGGAACGGTGAACGGCAAGGCCGCTGTGGCGGGGGGGCCGCTATCAGTCCAGCTTGAGGTTGTGCCTGTGGCGAGGACTTCCCCGGTTGGAGAGGCGAGCCATGTGGCAAGGTTAGGTGAGTATTCGACTTGATAGCACCTGCCGGTCGAGGTATTCCACGTCAGACCAAAGGCGCCCTGAACGGGCAGGGCCTGCAAGTCAGGCGTCACAAAGGTTAGAGGAACGAAGCCCGCCCTCTGCAACCCGCGCTGGACCGCCTGGTTTTGCATAAAAAGCCGCCAAACCTTCTGCGTGCGATAGTTCTCGATCATGATGACGATGGGGCCCTGGTCAATTCCCAACTCATCGGTGGCGTACCACCCAGCGGTGATGTTAAACGCATCGCGAAAACCATAGGCGGTCCAAATACGCGGGCGGAAGCGGCTATAAAAGGCGCGCAAAGTCGGCAACGAGTATTCGGGGGTGAAGGGCATGGAGCCGCCGGCCGCCGTCGGGGCAATCGTGCCATCATCGGCTCCGCTTGGCGGGATGCCATGGACGGCGTAGCCCGTTGGCCCGTCACAGGCCGTCAATCCCCAGATGGTGCTGCTGTAGCCCGAAAAGCCACCCGGATTGAGAACAGCGTATTGCACCTGGGCCAGGGCCGCGCGCCGCGAGTTCTCGAAGTAGGTGCTGTTGTGACTGTTCATGTAACTATCCGCAATATGGCGGAAGTCGATCCAGCAGTGGGAGTATTGGTGTCCGAACAAAGGTGAAAACGGGACGAATGTTTGGCCATAATAGGTGCCCCAAGTGTATCCGCTGGTCCACCGGCTCCAGGCGGTAGCGGGCAAGGGATTGGTCGCAGTGCCCAAGCCGAGGCAGTAGAGGAGCATCGCTTCGTTATAGCCAATCCAATTGCCTGAGATGAAACCCGAGGTGGGGTGCCAGCCCATTGAGACCGCGTCGGTCCCTTGCGCCATCCAGGTCCAGTCCACTCGGTTGAAGATGGTGTCCGCCATCGCCCGAATCAACGTTTCGTCCGCGCTGGCCCCGTTGAAATACTGTTTCGCATAAAGAACCCCCGCCAGCAACAAGACCGTGTCGATCGAAGACAGCTCCGCGCCAGATCGCAAGGCACTGTTCATATCCAGGAAATGGTAAAACCAGCCCTTATATCCGATGATGCCTGTGCTGCCGGAACCTTGAGGCCCACTGAGGAAGGTGTTCAACGTGGTCCGCACCCGCGCCACGGCCTGAGACCGCGTGATCCAGCCATGGTCAACGCCAATGCCGATGGCCGTCAGCCCAAAACCCACCGCTGCGATACTGCAAGCCGAGCCGGTCGCGCTCCGATCCGGTACCAGGCCATTGGCCGGATTGGCCCCATACCAGAAGTAATCGAAGCTAGTCTCCTGCACATACTCAAGGAATTCGTCGTCGCTCGCAAACGGATGCGGCAGCGCGCCAAGCACCGCGGTGGGGAGACTCTCCTGCGAACTGGCGTCCACCGCCGTCACGTAATAGAAGTTGGTTTGCCCATTGATGACCTTGCTGTTGAGATCGCAGAAGCCGGGTGCGGTCAGCAAGCTGGAGTTCTGCAGCGAGAAGGGGCCGCCGACGCCGGTCGTCGAGCGGTACACGCGATAGCCTGCCAGGGTCGCATCCGTATTCCTGTCCCAATGCAGAACAACGCTCTGATCGCCCGTTCGGCTTACCAAACCGACCGGCGCTGGAATTGCGAACCCGATCTGAAAGGCAGCCGACAGGAAGAGAAGCTGGAAAATCAGAGTGCGTTTCATGGCCGCTCATTGCTGAACTGCAGCGAATATACCACTCGTGACGAGACCAATGCAAAAGGAAATATTGACGAGCTTGCCTCGCGTGCCATATTAACCGTGCAACCCATAACTCATGTGGAACCGGAAACGGAATGTTGCACAGCCGATTAACTAATCTGACCATAAAATGCCATGAACATCCTGCCGCGCATCTATTCTTTCTCTCGAAATTCGGACAACAGCATCTGCTTCAAGGCCGTGAGGCCCGCGATGTTTGCCGTAGTCGCAGCCATCCTGCTCGCCGCCGATCCGGCGCAAGCCAGCAATCTCCTGGTTAATTCAGGTTTTGAGACACCACCTGTTAATGCACAGGTCGTTGCCTCGGGCTGGACGTATTTTGCGCCGCCGACGCTCAACCCTAGTGTTCATAATTATTGGGTGGCTGGCCCGGATTATGGAGCTCCCGCGCTTTTTGGAAGTTTCTTTTGGAAGCAGTGGGGTGCCCTCTATGCCGCTCCGCCTACAAACAACGTGGCGGGCATATACCAAACCTTTAGCAGCGCTCCTGGAGCGACCTATCAGGCCAGCGGATGGTTTTACTCAAATAGCCATGACGCTGGCGGATTGGGCGCGGATTGCGTTACCTGGATTGAAGTCGCTTTCCTCGGTGCGAGCAGTAATGTTCTGGCCCTTTACAAGTCGCCTAGTTTCTCCGCCAGTGTGGGGTTGGACGCGTGGTTTCCCTATTCGGTAACGAACGTTTGCGATCTGTCTTCGCCGGTCTCTACCGGCGATCCGTATTTCACCACTTGCACGGTCACGGGTTCGGTGAGTCAGTTGGTGGCGCCACTCGGGGCTACTGCAGTCCGTTACCGGTATGCTTTTCTTCAGGCTGGCAGGCAGGGGGGATCGGCGTATCTCGACGAGGCAGTTCTGAACCAGATCAGCGGCCCGGTCCCGCCCGTCATCAGCAGCCTATTTCCGCAGAACATGATTTTCGTCAACCCCAGTGACGGCATCAGCTTCACCGTTAGTTCACCGAGCGGCTTTACCATCAATAACAGCGCGATTGGCCTGGTCCTCAACGGGGTGGACGTCTCCGGCAGCCTTGCTATCAGCGGTTCCTCGTCCAACAAGAACGTCACCTATCACGGGCTCCAGTCCAACCTGACCTACACGGCCTCGATTACCGTGACCGACGCCTTCAATCTCACTGCCAGCGCCAACAGCTACTTCGAAACCACCTGGGTCGGCGTCCTGCCGGTCGCGTATCTGTGGGAAGCCGAGGACTTCGATTTCACGAATGGGATGTACTACAGTCAGCCCGCCCTCTGCAACACCATCGGCTCTCCCAACTGCTACTTTGGCACGGTGGGCGTCGAGGGGGTGGACGAGCACAGCACCGGCACCGCCCCGAGCCACGTGTATCGCCCCGACGATGCGGTCGGCACTTTGATTTCGGGCGACTACGCCCGCAAAGACCATTTTCTGGCGGGAGCGTTCGACTACCGAATCGATCCATTCAACGGCGGGATGTGGCTAAACTACACGCGCGACTGGTCGAACGGAACCTATTGGGTCATCGGCCGCCTTTCGACCGACATCGGCCTTAATGGAGCGCTGACCCTCGGCGTGGTGAACCCCGACACCAGCACCACCGACCTGGGCGTTTTCACGATTAACGGCGGCCACGGCTGGAGCACGTTTGACAACGTTTATCTGAAGGATACCAACGGCAACAACGCGCTCGTCACCCTCAATGGCAAACAGACTCTGCGCATCACCAGCGGCGGCAATCTCCTGCCGAACTTCTTCATGCTGGTCGCCGCCCAGGCCGATTTGCCCCTCCTCAGCAGCGTTTATCCGACCGGCACGCACCCGTTCGAGGCCACCAACGCCTTCAGTTTCACCGTCAGTGCGTTCGGCAGCAGCTTTCCTACGGGCGGCATCCGCCTGAACCTCGATGGCAACGATGTCTCCTCGAACCTGGTAATCACCGGCTCGGCCTCGGCCAGGAACGTGGTTTTCCCCTCGCTGCTGCCCAATGCCATCCACGTGGCCATCATTGCCGCAACCAATGCGCTCGGCAACGGCATCCTGGTGACTAATCGCTTCGACACCTTCAGCGAGGATAATTACATGGTGGAAGCGGAGGATTTCGATTATGATGGCGGTCAATATATTGCGAGTTGGTTCCCCGACGCTTACGCCGACTACCTCGGGCCATATCCGGCAACCACCAATGTTGATTTCCAACATATCTCGCTGGCCAATGAGGTGTTTCAGTATCGTTCCGTTGGTATTCCCCAGGACTTCCTCAATCCAACCGGGCAGCAGCAGCACGATTGGCTGCGATCGAATTTCGTTTATTATGGCGCGCAGGATTTCGTCCTGGTCTTCTTCGCAGGCACCGACTGGGCCAACTATACCCGGGACTATCCAGCGGGCAGTTTCTATGTTTACATACGTTCTTCCGGCGACGGTCCATTCTCGATGTACCTCGACCAGGTCGTCAGCGGCGCCGGCACGGTCAGCCAGGTCACCAAGCGACTCGGTCACTTTGGCGGTATCGGCAAGGATTACATCACTTACGGCTGGGTGCCATTGACGGATGATGGCCTGGCCGCGCCGGTTGTAGTGAAGCTCAACGGTGTCACCACGCTGCGCCTCACCACCGCCGGCAATTGCAATCCCAACTACCTCATGCTGGTCCCAACCGCAGGCATCAGCCTCAGAGCGACCCCTTCCGCCGGCAATACGGTCCTCTCCTTCCCCAGCCAGACTGGCGTGAACTACAGGGTCTTTTACCGGACCAATTTGACCACCGGCAACTGGGGCGTCCTGACCAATGTGGTCGGTATCGGCACCCTCGAATCCGTAAACGACCCCTCCAC
The DNA here is from genome assembly GCA_037130375.1 of Verrucomicrobiota bacterium. Taxonomy (GTDB): domain Bacteria; phylum Verrucomicrobiota; class Verrucomicrobiia; order Limisphaerales; family UBA8199; genus JAPLUA01. The sequence goes on from JBAXTC010000098.1 coordinate 14,724, forward strand.
GGGAACCAGCCGCTTCTACAGGGTCACTGCCCCCTGAACCTGGCAGGGCAGTACAATAAAACAGGCGCTGACTCGCGTCAGCGCCTGTGCAAAAGTCGTGAGAACCGGCGGCCTAACGGCGGCGACGGAACACCAATGCCCCAATGCCCAGACCTAAGAGAGACAACACTGAAGGTTCGGGAACTGCCGAGATGCTGATACCCTGGAAGAGGGTCGCTCCGCTATTGCCCAAGTTGGCGGGATCATTCACAATCTGGAAATAGCCCCCGAGCGTGCTGCCGTTGCCGATACCGGCACCGGGAGCAAACTCGAAGACGGGGCTGCTGACCCCATTGGCCGAGAACTGCAGAGCATTATTGCCACTTCCGGCCAGGAAATAGGCCATTGACAGATTGATCGCCTGCCCTGAATTGTATGTAATCCCGCTGCTAGCGTTAAACGAGTAAAACGAGATCCCGCCGAACTGAACCACCTCATGGCCATCCGTGTTGACGATGAACTGGATATCGCCGACGTTGGGTGTGCTGAACAGAAAACCGGCTTCCTTACGAGGGGCAATCGGGGTTCCCGTCAACGTCAGGTTGAACGAAGCCTGGAAGTAGTCGGTATTCTGGAATTGATAGGCGCTGGTTCCTCCGTTGTTCGAGAACTGCCAGAGATCCCGGTTAGCGAAGCCGGTGGCCTGGCTGACGCCTGATTCGTTGAACACGACGAAGCCGGGATACGCGTTGATGGCGTCATACGTCGCGCCGGGGACATCGTTCCAAACACGCGGCGTCAAAATGGCCGAGTTGATGGTGCTGACTTGAGCATAGGCTCCGCTGGCAGCCGCGAGGCCGACGATTGCTGCCAGGCAGGTTAGGTGTTTCATTGGTGACATGGTTGCGTCCATAGGGTTGTAGTTTAATGGCTTTGTTAGTTTAAAATGAACTCATTCATCGGAAATTTAAGTGAGAACTCGGATGGCGTCAACATCAAATTGCAGAAAACTGCATAAAATCAGGGCGGATTCAAGAACCCACTAATTTGTAGCCGCCGACGGCAGTCGACGCACTTTTCAACAATTACTGAGATCAGCGCCGACTCCCGTCGGCGGCTACGATTTCTTGAATTCG
>JBAXTC010000980.1:0-2567 GCA_037130375.1 Verrucomicrobiota bacterium
GGATAGACGACACCGAGCAACCCCTCTCCCCTTCTGAAGGGGCGAGGGAGAAGCCGCCGCAGCTTTGGGGGTAGCGTAGACTGCGGACTCCTCAGTAAGCGGTTCGTTTTCGTGTGTCTCGTGTATTTCGTGGTTTCAGACGCCGTTCTCAGCCGTAAACCAGCAGCGACTGGGTGATGGGGTAGATGCGATTGTGGTTGTGGAGCAGGTGGATGTGCGGTTCGGTGAGCACCTGTCCTTCGGGGATGAGCAGGATGCTGTGCACGGTATAAATGCTCTGGGCGAGGACCATCCCCGGTTGCAGTTCGGAGAGCAGCACCGCTCGCTGGCTGCGCGGGACCGAGGCTTGAGGCAAACAGCGCATCAAGGCGCGGACCGCGTCGGGATCAAAGGCCGAGCCGCTGTTGGTTTTGACGAATTCGAGTCCCAGTTCGTCAGACGCACTTGCAGCGTAGGCGACCGCCACGGCGAGCAATCGTGCCGGCCAGGGGATCTGTTCGTCGATCAATCGATCGGGATAGCCCGACCCGTCGTAACACTCGTGGTGCGCGCGGATGGTAGTGCCGACGGCCTCCAGGTCTTCGACGAAAGCGACGAGCTGTTGTCCGAGGACCGGGTGGAGTTCGATGAGGGCGCGCTCTCCGTCGCTCAGGTTGTCCGGCGTCTGCTGCCAATTCCGGATCAACTCGCGGGGGACACCGACCAGGCCGATGTCGCACAAGCGGGAGCTGATTTCCAACACGTGCCGTTGGTCGTGGGAAAGGTTGAGGCCCTCTGCCAGGGCCTGGCAGAGGGCGAAGACACGCCGCGCCTGCTGGCCCAGGAGGGGATAGAACGTTTCCATCGTCTTGAGGCAGAGCTGGACGGAGCGGTCGAGATTTTTGTGGAGCGTCTGGTTGAGTTGGTCGAGTTGGCGGTTTTGGGTATCGAGCAGGGTGAGTTGGGCTTCCAAGCGCTCGTTCATCGCGATGGTCTGCGCGTGCAGGGCGTTGTTATAGGAAACCAGTTCGTAACGTTGGACGGCGTTCTGGATCGTGACGAGCAACTCTTCGCGCAACCACGGTTTGACAATGAAGCGATAGACTTCGCCCTTGTTGATGGCATCAATCACCGTGGTCAAGCTGAGAACGGCAGTGATGAGAATGCGGACGCTGTTGGGCTGTATTTCCTTGGCCTGGGCCAGGAATTCCAGACCGGTCAGCAGCGGCATTTGTTGGTCGCTCAAGATGACCGAGAAAGGGGTGGTTTGGATGAGCTGCAGCGCCTGGATGGGGTCTTCAACGGCGAACACCTCGTAGCCTTGCATCCGCAAGGTTTCACGGAGGGAAACCAGCACGATTGTTTCGTCGTCCACCACAAGGATGCGCTTCAATTCGGCGGGTGGGGTTGGCGCAGTGGTGCTCATAGAGTTGGCTCCGAGGCGAACAGGTTGTCGAGTCGTTTGAGAAACGTGGTTTCCTCGGCGTCGCTGGCCAGGACGAGGTCCGCCTTTGCCAGGATGCGGTTTTCCACCTGATCGGCGTTTCCGCCGATGAGCTGCAGAACGATTCGTTTGGTGTGGCAACGGTCGCGCAGCTCCGGAATCAGATTGAGCAGAACGCCGTCGTCTGGTTCGGCCAGCACCATGACGCCGTCGAGGGTATTTTCCTCCGAGGCCAGCAGTTCCAGGGCGCGGTCGGCGGTGTGGGTGGCGATGATGTAAAAGTTATTGGTGCGGAGGAATTCGGTAATGGAATCCGTCGAGAAGCCGGGCTGGCCGATGAGCAGCAGGCTCCGGCGGCGCTTGGACTGTTGGTCGGTCATACGCTCGGCCTCCGTGAAATCGGCTTGCGGCAGCCAGAGGTGGAAGGTGGCGCCGGCGCCCTCGGTTGATTCCACCGAGATGGCGCCGCCGTGTTCCTCGACGAATGAGCGCGCGTTGTACAGGCCGAGGCCGGAGCCTTTGGTGATGGGCTTGGTGGTGAAGAACGGATCGAACAGGTGAGGCAGGTGCCGCGCGGCGATGCCGCTGCCGTTGTCCTGCACCGTCAGGCAAACGCAGGGCAACCGGGGAAACCGGCCCTGGAAGTAAACCAGCTCTTGCTCGGTCGTGTGAGCGGTGAGGCGGAAAATGAGCACGCCGCGGTTGGGCATGGCGTCGGCCGCATTGAGGGCCAGGTTCAAGATGGTCTGGCGGAATTCCACGGCGTCCATATAGACGGCCAACTGGCCGGGGGGCAGTTCGGTTTGGATGCGAATGCGGCGCGGCAGGATTTTGCTGACCAACTCGACCAGTTCGGACACGGCCTGGTTGAAATCGTGATACTGGCGGGCGCCGGTCTGGCTGCGATGCAGACTGACGATGCGCTGGACAAGTTGGCTGGCTTGCAGCGAACTCTGCTTGATCAGGTTCAGCGAGGGCAGGTGTTCATCATCGGCGCTGGTCTGGGAGAGGATCAATTCTGTCAGGGACAGAATTCCCGACATAAGGTTGCTGAAATCGTGCGCCAGCCCCATCGTCAACAACGCGAGCGTTTCCTTCCAGGCGGTGGTTGAAAGCCGTTTTTCCGCGATGGTCTGGCGGGTGA
>JBAXTC010000981.1:0-2558 GCA_037130375.1 Verrucomicrobiota bacterium
TGCCCTGCACGGAGTCGGAGACTCCGTGGACCGGCAGGTCGGAGACCTGCCCTACACATGAACAGTTACCCCTTCTTTATCCGTGAATCCGTGAAATCCGTGGTTTCAACTGCTGTTTTGGGGTTTAATTCCCATGAAATCCCAGGCTTCGACGAATTCGGTCTTGCGCCCCTGTCCGCATTCCGAAAAAGATGCGCATCGGTGGACCAGATCACAAGCGAAAATCTTGACACCGTCGGCTCGGTTTGTTTCTCTGCGGGTGTCGTGCGCGCGCGCTTTCAATCCTGCTTTCCTGTCGGCCAGCTATCGATCACCGATCACTGACCACCGACCACCGACCACCGACCACCGACCACCGACCACCGCCCCCCCCCCTTCTCATGAACCACGTCGAACGTTTTCAGGCCGTGATGAGTTTTCAGCCCGTGGACCGTCTGCCGCGCTGGGAGTGGGCCATGTGGTGGGACGAAACCATCCGGCGCTGGCATCGCGAGGGATTGCCGGCGCAATTCAAGTTCAGCCAGGTTTTTGACATCGCGCAGTATTTTGAACTCGATCCTTACCAGCAGTTCTGGTTCAGCACGACGGACCCGACCATCGAGGCGACGCAGCATCATGTGGAAGGGATCGTCGCGGGTATGGACGATTACCGGCGCATTCGGCCGCAGTTGTTTCCCAGTCACGACGCCTCGATCGAGGGGATGGCGGCTTGGGCCGAGCGGCAGCGTCGGGGAGAGGCGGTGGTGTGGTGTACGCTCGAGGGATTCTTCTGGTTTCCGCGCACGCTGATGGGGTTCGAGAAACTGATGTTTGCGTTTTCCGACCAGCCGGAGTTGCTGCACCAGATCAATCGCGATCTGCTCGAATTCAACCTGCGCCTGCTCGACCAGATACTCAAGGTGTGCGTTCCGACCTTCATGACCATTGCGGAGGACATGTCATACAATCATGGCCCGATGATCTCGAAGCGGACGTTCGATGAGTTTGTGGCGCCCTATTATCGGCAGCTCGTGCCGCGGTTGCTGGAGCGCGAGATCATGCCGTTTGTGGATACGGACGGGGATGTGACGCTGCTGGTGCCGTGGTTCGAGGAGGTGGGCGTGAACGGCTTTCTACCGCTCGAAAGGCAGGCAGGGGTCGATGGGATGAGATTGCGCGGGCGTTATCCGCGGCTGCGGATGATCGGCCACTTCGACAAGATGACGATGAACAAGGGCGAGGCAGCGATGCGCGCCGAGTTTGATCGGTTGGTGCCGCTGATGAAGACAGGGGGTTTTATTCCGAGCGTGGATCACCAAACGCCGCCGGGCGTTTCGCTGGAGGAATACGGTGTTTATCTGCGTTTGCTGAGAGAGTACATGGACCGAGGGCACCTATGAGCAAGGATTTGAAATGAGCATGGCAAAGCAGCAGCTATCCATCATTCTGGCTGTCATCGCCCTTGGCGTTGGTTGGGCGCGACTGTCGGCCGCGGACAAGAGCGGGCACATCGTCATCGGGCAGAATGCCTCGGACATGGAGCACTACGCCGCGCGCGAATTGCAGCGGTATCTGAATCAGATTTCGGGAAGCCTTCTGACAATCGAGACGGCCAAGCCTGACGGCACGCTTTCCGGCCGGGTGTTTCTGCTCGGCACACGCGAAAGCAACCCGCTCATCGCGAAGCTGGCCGAAGAATCACTGATTCAAGTCTCGGCCAGTGACCCTGGCCCGCAGGGTTACGTGCTCAAGAAAGCAGGGCAGGAGTTCCGCCTGCCAAAATCACGCGCCACAGAGATTCTCGTCATCGCCGGCAGCGATGAAGAGGGTTGCCTGTATGGCGTGTACGGCCTGCTGGAAGAGCATTACGGCATCGGCTTTTATCTCGGTGGCGATGTTTTGCCCGAGAAGAAGACGCCGCTGAGACTGCCGGACATGGATGAGCGCAAGAAGCCCGCCGTGGGCATCCGCGGCGTCCTGCCTTGGACCAACTTTCCGCAATCCGCGACCTCGTATTCGTGGCAGGATTGGAAGTTCATCCTGGACCAGATGGCTAAGATGCGGATGAACTTCCTCCATATCCACAACTATAATGGCGAGGCCGGGCACAACGAGATGTTCCACAACGTGACGCACGACGGCATTACTCCGCGCGTCTGGATGGCCACCGCGCGAAGCGGCCATGCCTGGGGCGGACGCCCCGGCTGGGATCCGAACCAATACCGCTTTGGCGCCAGCGACCTCTTCGACGACTACGACTTCGGCGCGGATTGCGCGCGCCACAACGAGAATCTTTCAAACGAGCAGGCCTTTCGCAAGGGCGTCTCTGAGTTCCAGAAGGTCATCGCGTACGCCCACACCCGCGGTGTGAAGATTGGACTGGGGTTGGATATTGATTTGCTGCCGCCCGAACTCAAGGAGAAGGGGATCAAGGCCGATGACCCGCAACTGGTCTCAACCCGTGTGGGCCAGGTTATCGCCGACTATCCGGATTTGGATTACCTCCTCTGTTTTCAATCCGAGAGTATTTTCGAGGACAAAGTTCGTTACAAGGTCTGGCGCACCGTCTTTGATGGCTT
>JBAXTC010000982.1:0-2547 GCA_037130375.1 Verrucomicrobiota bacterium
TAGCCGCGCTCATGCAGCCGACGGGTCAGCGCCCACTTGAAGTCATGCCGCGCCGTCAGGTCATTAGCCGTGGCTTGGGCTGCCAAGTGAGCTGCAATCACCACCGCAACCGGATTGTCGCTTTTGTCCAGAGATTTAGGTTCCCTGGCCAGGTCCAGCAGCTTGCACATGGGATATTCAAAGCGGAGGTGGCAGCCCCAAAGCTGTTCTTCATACGGTCCCGGGCGCCAATCCGGGTGCGCATCCGCCAGCAAGACCAGGCTCACCACAGAGCGACCAAAGCGGTCGGCGATCCGGTGGTGGTATTGATAGAGGCGGCGCGGCAGGTCGGTATCGCGCTGGGCCTGGACCTCGATATGGATCATCACCCATTCCTCGCCGCCGTCCCGCCGCCGAACCTTGACGAGTTTGTCGGTCCGCTGTTTGCCCAGATCTGCATCACGAACCACTTGTTGAAGTTCTTGATCGAGGAACTCGACCGGCTGGTTCCAATCAATTCCGTTTGCCACGGCGGGAAAGCAAAGCACCAGGAAGGGCTGCAGGTAGTGCTCCAACGCCTCTTTCCACGCCCCGTCGTAGTCAATGGCCGTACTCATGTCGCGGAGTAGCGCTTGCCGAGGTGCTCGACCTGAATGACGGAGTCAGACATTCAAAATACTGAAAGCAGAAAGCTATCCACAGCAAAAGCAGAAATGGGACAACTGACCACTAACTACTGGACAGCGGGACTGGCTATTTTAGGCGTTCGCGGGTGCATGCTGCCTCGATGCTCCAATTTTCCTCAATCATAAACCGAACCCCATCACCGAATATCAACTAATTTGACGGAATCTGGGCCGGGCGCAGAATCTCGGGCCGGCGCCACAGCTTGCGATAACGGGCTTTGCTGCCGGTTTCGGGGCACTGACATTTTCGCGTCAAATCTGAGCGGCGCCTGCTCGCCATCGTTCCACTTGATCGCCGCTTTCACCCACCCTTCCGCCAGCAGTTCGCTAATAATCTCCAACACTTTGGGGTCGGATACGCAGGGGCAAAATGGCCTCTGGCATTGTGATGGGGGCGGGCACGCGGGGACCGTGTCGGCGCAGCCCACATCGCAGATGGGAACCCCCAGTTCCAGTATCCCCAAACGCCCATTCTGAAGCTCCTGACGGATTGAGCGGCTTGGCTCGCAAATGCTGGCGTCGCCCCAGGCTCTTTCCCCGTCGGCCAAAGTCAATCTGATGAAACTGAAACCGAGCCGCTGGCCAGCAAAAGTCAAATTCGACCAAAGCTCCTCGATGGAACTGCAACGCCCCCCTTCCAGGGCCAGCCACCGCGTCAGGGTCAACGCAAAATGCACCTCCTGTCGCATACCCAAGGAATTGCCAACAACTCTACCGACCGCAAACCACTCCCGGCTGAAACTCAGGCTTCCGGCACAGATCAGCAGAATAGTTATGGCGATGCCCAGCAGCAACGGAATCAACTGCCCACGCGTTGCGAACGCGGCGAAGCCCATCGCCAGGAATATCAAGGTAACCGCATAAATGGATAAGACCACTTTCCTCCGGGATAGCCCCATGCCCAGTAGTTGATGATGGATATGATGCCTATCTGGCCGGAAAATCGGCAACCCTCGCAACCCGCGCCGGAGAATCGCCAGCCCCATGTCCAGGATCGGCAAAGCCAAAACGAACAAAGGCGCAACCAATGCCGCGAAAACCGTTCCTTTGTGTGAACTAAGAATTGACAGTAACCCGATCTGGAATCCCAAAAAATAGGCTCCGCCATCGCCCATATAAATCCGCGCCGGAGGAAAGTTAAACCACAAGAAACCAACCAGCGCCCCCACCATCCCCGACGCCAGCAGCCCAAAACTGCCGACCTCGTGCCCGACGTAAGCCAACAGCGCCATTAACATCAAACAAATCCCACCCGCCAGTCCGTCCACGCCGTCGATCAGGTTGATCAGGTTCGTCATCCCCACCAGCCACGGAATGGTCAGCAATGCTCCCCAGCCATGGAGGTTGATGATCCAGCCCGTAAACGGAATCTTGAATTGCTCGATGCTGATCCCCATGGCACAGACCGATGCTGCAATCACGACCTGGCCCAGCAGTTTTTTCCTCGCGCCCAACGGTCTGATATCGTCGCAAAACCCCAATCCGAACATCGCCAACGAACTTATAGCCACAACCCAGCTTCCGGCCATTAAATCTCTTTCTTGCGGAAAACAAATCGCCCTGAACACCTCGATCCCCACAAAAGCCACCGCTAACACCAACCCGCCCAGACGAGGCACCGGAGCCTCCTGCCCATTATGCATATCCTGTGTCCGTTGGGACAGGTGGAGCGCCAGCGCGGCTTTCAGGACCAAAGGGATCCCCACCAAAACAATCCCCAAGCCCAACAGGCCGCTGAAGATAATGGTCCAATAATTCATACCGCCGCCTGCAGTCCCATTGCCCCGCCAATGCCACAGTTCATTTCAGTTTTGATAGTAGGGCAGTGCGTCCCGCCTGCCTGCCGGGTGGACAGCCTGAAAAGCAGAAACCAGGAATGAGC
>JBAXTC010000983.1:0-2545 GCA_037130375.1 Verrucomicrobiota bacterium
AATTCGGCAGTTGATTTAACCGCAAAGAACACAAAGATCGCAAAGAAAGATAGTTATGAATGGATTGCATAAATCTTCCATTCACCCGGCCAGTGAATCAGTTCTTTGGCTCGGAATCATCACCCGTTCCTTTCTCTGCGCTCTTTGCGTTCTTTGCGGTTAACTCAACTGCCGAATTTAAGGTACCGTTCAGAAGTGAATCCAGACACGCCTGCGAAAGGAATTATGGATTCACCCCAACCTTAAGTGTGATGGCATGTTGGCAGGGCAGACTGCGTGGACACTGGACCACCAGGGCGTCGGATTCCTGCGACCATGTCAACTTCGTGTCGCTTCCGAGTAGCTCGACGGAGCGGACGAGCCCGGCGGCTGGGACGGCGGATCGGCCAAGGGAGGTAATGCGGATTTCTCCCGTCGGCAACGCGAGGCAAATGGCGTAAACCGCGCCGGCTTTGGTCGTGAACCGGACATCGGATGGCTGGAAGACTTGCTTGCGCTCGGCGTCGGTGCCTTTGGCCGGTTGGGTCGGCCCTTCGCCAGGCACTTTCCACGGTTGGGTGCCGTAGATGGCTTCGCCGTTTACCTTAAGCCAATCGCCGATCTCGACAAGCCGCTGCTGCATGATGACCGGGATACGCCCATCCGCAGTCGGGCCGATGTCGAGCAGCAGGTTGCCCCCCTTGGAAACCAGGTTGACCAGCACGCAGACCAGGCCGTAGGCGGACTGGTAGTCATCAATCGTCTCGTTGCGATTGTAGCCAAAGCTGGCACCGATGCCGCGGCATTCCTCGAACTTGCGGCTCTTGTTGAGTTTGGTGTCACCACCGACTTCGCCGTATTCGGTCGTGAAGTAACCCCCGTGCCGACTGCGGGTGTCCTTGCCCCAGCGGTCGTCAATTACCACCTCCTCGCGGCAGGGAGACTCGTTGAACAGCCACGCCAGCAACTCCTCGCTTTTCCACTCCGCGCTCGTGTGGGACCATTCGCCATCGGCGAAAATAATCGACGGCTGGTAGCGCATGACCAGATCCTTGAACTGCGGATGGAAGTGCTCGCGCACGAACCGTGGGAAGTCCGTCTGATAGACCGGGTGAAACCACTCGTAGAGTGAATAGTAAAAACCCATCTTGAGGCCGCGCGCGCGCACCGCCTTGGTTAGGTCGCCGCACAGGTCCCGGTGCGGCCCCGCATCCGCGCTGTTCCAGTTCCAACTGTCGGCATTGGGCCAGAGGCAAAACCCCTCGTGATGCTTCGAGGTCAGGACCACGTAGCGAGCGCCCGACCGCACGAAGATATCCGCCCACTGATCCGGCTCGAACAATTCGGCGGTGAATCGAGGGGCGAAGTCCTGATACTTGAAATTCTCGCCGTAGTTCTTGACGTGAAACTTCCACGTCGCGCTATTCGTGTTCTGCAAGGCATCCCAATACCACTCAGCATAGCTCCCCTTGGGCCCCCACGCCGGCACGGAATAGACACCCCAGTGGATGAAAATGCCAAACTTGGCTTCGTCAAACCAGGCGGGGATGGGGCGCGCATCCAGCGCTTCCCAGTTGGGTTCGTATTTCTGGGCGATGACCGGGAGCGGACGCAGTGCCAGCAGCAGGGCGGCCAATGGACCGAGAAAGGATAATTTCATGATAGATTCCATACGATACCCCTCCAGCCTCTGAGCGGAGGGTGTTGAATCCTGCAACTCTGGTGCGATCAAAGCACCATTGGTTTCTCTTCCGATTTTACTTTGAACAAAATCAATAATCGCATAGCATTCTACCCGAGCTGAAGAAATCGGCCAGAAAGAAGTTTGGCGTCTCCTTGTCCTTCCGCATATCTCAATTGAGGTATTGGAGATACACATGTCGCCCTGCTAATTCTCTCTGCCCCAACACGGAACCATGAAAAAAGCGCTCGATGCGGTGCCTTTCACCAAAGCACTTTGGCCCCAAGCCTTGGAAACATTAGTCCGGGCTTTTGCCGACGATCCCGTCGCCACGCATTTCTTCCCTGACGTCTCACGTCGCTCGGCTGGCATGGCGCAAATCTTCCGCATGGGGTTGGGTTACGGTCTGCTCCATGGCGAAGTCGATGTGATCGGAGATGCTGGTGCGGTGGCGGTTTGGATTCGACCGGAATACACTCACGTGAAGTGGTTTCACCTGCTGCAAATCGGAATCCTGCAAATGCCCTTCACCGTGGGTTGGAATACGACCCGCCGACTGCTCGAATTCGAGCGGTTCATTGAAACATGCCGTCACCGACATCTGGCCATTCCCCACTGGTATCTGTTTTGCATCGGCGTTCACCCGGACCATCAGGGCCAGGGGTTTGGCTCGGCGCTGCTCCGTCATGGTCTGGCGCGCGTTCAGGCGGCACGTTCGCCCTGCTACCTCGAAACCGTCAATCCCCGCAACCTGCCTTTTTACAAGAGCCAGGGTTTTCGCGAGGTGGGCGAGAAGCAAATCCCGCGTGATGGCCCCGGTGTTTGGAGCCTGATTGCAGGAATGGATGGGTGAGACCCTGTGGAACTCGCTGGCAATTCTCCCGC
>JBAXTC010000984.1:0-2540 GCA_037130375.1 Verrucomicrobiota bacterium
TGACAGGCAAGCGTCCGGCGTACCCGGTTTGGTTGCACTGGTCGCAGCCGGTTCCCCGGCGGAATTGGGCCTGGGCGACAAGGGGTTCGGGCACCACCTTGAGCTGGCTCGGGGTCGGTTCGCATGGCTGGGCGCAATGCGGACAGATGCAGCGCACCAACCGCAGCCCCATCACCCCGAGAATACTCGATGCCAGCATAAACGGCTCGATCTCCATGTTGATAAGCCGCGTGAAAGCACCGGCGGAAACGCCGCTGTGGATGGTGCTCAGCACCAGGTGGCCCGTCAGACCCGCCTGGACGGCAATGGAGGCGGTGTCCGGGTCGCGAATCTCGCCCACCATGATGACCTGCGGATCCTGCCGCATGATGCTTCTGAGCGCGACGGCGTAAGTGAACTCCTGGGCCGGGCTAATCTGCGTCTGGCTCACCATCGGAAGATTGAATTCCACCGGATCTTCCACCGTGCTGATGCTCACGCTGGTGCCGTCCCGCTGCATGATGTAGCACAGCGCAGAGTACATCGTGCTTGTCTTGCCCGACCCGGTCGGCCCGGTGAACAACAGCAGTCCACTGGTCCGCTTGAGCACACGCAGCAGTCCTTGCAGGGTCGAATCCTCGAAACCCAGACTGCCTAGATCGAACCGCCGGTCCCGGGGATCGAACAGCCGCACCACGATCTTTTCACCGCGCGTCGTCGGGAAAATCGAAACGCGCAATTGCACTCCGTCCAGTTCCGGATCGCCCACGGCCGTGCCGTCCTGGGGCAGGCCCGCCTGGTAGGTGACGAGGTTGGCCATCACTTTGAAGCGCATCGAGATTTTGTCCATCAGATCGAGCGGCAGATGCGCCACCTCGGTCAGCACACCATTGACCCGCGCGCGCACCGCGATCGAGTTTTCCCAGGGCTCGATGTGGAGGTCGCTGGCGCCAAGCCGAGTGGCGTCCTGCACGAGGCAGTTGACCAGCACGCTGACCTCGAGACCCTGGGCGGCCAGTTCGGATTGGAGATATTGTACTGTGTAGCTCATAGACTAAGGCGGATTGGGAGTCGGCGCGGACCCTCTTGGCGGAGGGTTGGAAGAGTAGAGGGCGACGAGTCGGGAAATGAGCACGGTGATGTAGAACACGCCGGTGACCGCCTCCATTACCGCCAGCATCCGGGCCACGTTGGCAATCGGGCTGATGTCGCCGTACCCAATGGTTGTGAGCGTGGCGAAACTGAAGTAAAACGCGGTGAATCCATCCATCGATTGGCGGGATGCCGGTCCCACGCTGAAGGCGAAGGCATTGGGCACCAGCCGCGCCACCAGCATGTAGGTGATGGCCCAAAGCATTCCCAGAAGCAAATATCCGGAAATCCCGGCGCAGAGCACCTCTGCATTGACCCGTGGAGCGCGCAGAATAAAACGCAGCAGGTTGACCACCACGAACACCAGAAACACCAGGTCGGCGATGAGAAAAACCTCCGATGGAACCAGGTTCGGCCGCAAATGGTTGCCCCATTTCCCCACGACCGCAGGTATAACCAGTAGTAGCGCCAGTATCAAAGTCCGCCGGTTGCCGCCGACGGCCAACACCGACAAAACGAGCACCACGGTCATTAGCACGGCCTCGACCAGATCACCGTTCTTGAGACCCTCGACGAAAGGAGAGGTGAAGAAGAGCAAGCCTAACGCGATAAGAAGTTCCACCGCTGAAAAACGGAGGAGTCCAGGGCGGCGGAGTGCGGGCGCCTGGGATGGCGGTTCGGAGAGCTGCGACATGCCTCGGAAGATTCGCCCCTATTCACCCAGTTGCGCCCGGATATCGTTGAGCAGTTCCATGGTGCGGTTGGTGATCGACAACGATGCCAGGTTGTTTGAGGGCGGGCTGTTGAAACTTTGGCATCCGATGGACAGCAGGAGGAGAGCCGGCGCCAAGACCGCCAGGATCGCGGCGTTCCTTTTGCTCCATAGCCTCCCAATTCTTTTCATGGTCTTTGTTTATCCTTCGAGTTGATTGCTTTCTTGCGCCACGCGGTCCTTGACACGACACAGCAACCCATGCCAGTCAGCACCGCCGAAATCACCAACAGAGTGGCACAGAAGGGCTGGAATGTCGAAGATAACCTTCAGCACGGCGTGCCGCCGGTCGGCCAGGCCGTCTGGAACCGCACTCGACGCCCACAGGTGGCTGGTTCGAACCGCTCCCTGACAACTATTCCTTCAATGGCTTTGGTCGCCGCATCGGCTGATTTCACGCATTTCCTTGACCTTGCGCTTGCGCCCGCCACGGAAAAGAGCTATCTCCCTTTCATGGAGCCCGTCGAAGCCCTGGTGGCCCTGAATTTAATCGAGCACGTCGGCCCGGTGCGCGTGCGGCAATTGCTCGAACATTTCGTCGATGCGCCCGCCATCCTGCGCGCTTCCAGACAGCAGCTTCTTCAGGTTCGCGGCATCGGCGAAGATCGCGGCATCGAAGGTCGAGACGGTCTGGACCTCGGCGGGAAACGGACCGGCGACGGCGACGCCGGGGACCGACATCAGCTCGCTCACCTGC
>JBAXTC010000985.1:0-2526 GCA_037130375.1 Verrucomicrobiota bacterium
GACGCTATGCGATAGTAGCTCTGACCACGGATTGGCGGATTCGGGTCAGTGAATGTCACCGTGCTTCCCGTCGCGTTGGTCGCGCTTCCGGCTACCGTCGTCCAGGTGGCTGGGACGAGATTGGTCGCTGCCTCGAGGCGATAGGGACAACCGGGGATGGTGGCGCAAGTGAGGGTGACGGACGCATCGTCGTTGACATTAACGGAGATAACCCTGGTTGGAATGATGGCGAAGCCGGCGGTTTCTGTAATCGGCTCGTTCATCGTGATTGAAGCCGGATTGTTGGTTCCCGAATACGACCCGCTCCCACTGCCCGTCCAACCGTTGAAGCTATACCCATTGGAAGCGGTGGCGCTGATGTTCACACTCGCCCCGCTATTGGTCCAACCCCTGCCCGGACTCACGGCGCCTCCCGCATCAGCGGTCACCGTCAGATCATACTGGGTCGTGAAGTTGGCGGTGTAAGAGGTGTTGGAAGTGATGGTTATGGTGTGAGAAATCGCGCCGCCATCGCTCCAGGAACTCCACACGTATTGAACGCCCGTTGGGCCGCTCTGCGGCGAACTGGTGGCTAGAGTATGGCTCGAGCCGGCCGTCCATGTGAACGTCTGCGCAGTGGTGCAGGCCGCGCCATCCACCGAGAACCAACGACCGTCTGGGCTGGGCTGCACCGTGACACTGGCCACAAACTTGAAGGTAAAGTCCGGCGAGTCATTTCTATATTCCGCCGCGGTTGAATTGCTGACGGTCAGGCTTCCTCTGGCATCGTTGCGGGCCCACAAACCATGTCGTTCGCTGACGCCGAGGCCATAGTTGGAGATGTTCACGCGGGCCGCCACCGCGTTGGAGAGCGTGCCTGTGCCGCCGATGATGCTCAGGCCATCGGAGATGCTGTTCGAGATATTCAGGTTGTTCAAATAGACGCTGGGAATGCCATTGGTGGAAGTGTCCAGGCAAAGTTGCAAGGCGGCACGCCAGCCGTAGCCGCCATCGTAACCGCCGCAGCGCAGAAGATCACAGCGTTGGGCGATCGTTGTTCCGGCAAAGATGTTTGTGCCAACCGGAAAAGTGGTGCTGAAGAGTATGCCGCAGCCGCAGGGAATATCCTGAAACAGGCAATCTTCGATGCGGTTGCCGGCGCCGCCGTAAATTGCCCCGCCATTGGCCAGAAACGGCAGTTGTCCCGTGCAGTGGGTGATGACATTAAGTCCGGGCAAGTAACTCTGCGTCGAGGGCGCGGGCCAGATCGCAAAGCAATCATCGCCCGTCCCGCGCGCGGAGCAGTTTGTGACGGTGGTATTGCACATGCCTGCGTTTAGATTGATCCCGTCTGCGAGGGTGTTGCGAAACCTGCAACCATCAATGACCAGGCCGCTTGAATTGAAAATCCAGGCTGCAGCCTTCGTATGCTCGATCCAAAGGCGCGAGATGGTTGATTGCGCGCCAAAGGAGCCGCCCACACCATCGTTCCCCTCACTGTCATTTCGATAGTTCAAAAACCCGCGGATTGCAAAATCAGCCAGGTGAATGTTGCTTCCCATTCCGTTTAAGTTAATCCGACTCGAGGGGGTTGTGTTGTAAAGAGACACCTTCCCGATAAGTGTGGTAAACCACATGCCTGCCCCCTGTAGTGTTGTGTTGGATGGAAGGTTGATGTTCCCGCCTATAACATAAGTCCCAGCCGGAATCCAAACCGTCTTCTGCGACTGCGCGGCGTTAATGCAATTCCGAAGCGCGGCGGTGCAATCAGTAATTCCGTCTCCGACCGCGCCATAGCTGCTCACGGAGAGCGAATCAGGCGGCATCGTAAGCGGCGCGGGGACACGTTCCAAATCAACGAGGTCGATGATGTAATTGGTTGCCATGTCCGAGCCATCCTTTTGCAAGCGAACCAAATCACCCGCATTGATGGCAAGACCGTTGGCGCGAGCCTCGTCATAAAAGTTCCTTGGCGAGCCGGCTGCCGGATTGTTCGTGAACGGATAACTGCCATACAGCCAGGAATACTTGGAAGTGACGGGCAGCTTTTTCGCAAGCACGCCGTTGGTATAAAGACTGAGGGTGTAATTCGTCCCAGCCCCGTCCGTCGTGTCCGGCACGCTGTAACGCACGACGATGGCGTTGGCGTCGGACTGCGCGGTAAACTCGATGTATTGGCCCGCCGCATTGAGTTGGACGCACTTTCGCCCAGACGATTCTGACGCCACGAAATGGGGGTGATACCGTGGTCCGAGAATCGTGCCGGTGGTCGCCATGTCTTCGGCTTCGCATGTGGTCCATGGCACGGCCGCGCCGCCAAAGGCCTGCCCCGATGAGAGCAAAAGCACGAGCGCAAGAATGCCGGCAAGAATGCCGGCAATGCGATGCATGTAGCCCGTAATCGTGGGCGGCGGGGTCCGTTGCCTCATCCCGGATTGTTACCAAGATCGGACAGATCTGGAAATGTAATTATTGATAATAAACTGCTTTTGACGCTGCGCGGGCGGCCGTCCCCCCCTGATGGGCGCCGCCTGCGCCTGCACCCAG
>JBAXTC010000986.1:0-2525 GCA_037130375.1 Verrucomicrobiota bacterium
TTGAGCATTGGCGACATTCTGGTCGGCGGCTTTGCGATACCATTTCACCGCCTCGATCTCATCCTTCTCCACGCCGAGATTGCCAAAAGAGAACGCATTACCTAGGTCACACTGGGATGGAGCATCGCCCTTTTCCGCCTTGGCGCGGATTTCAGCCAGCATCTTGCGGTCTGCCTCGCTTTGCTGGGCTGGCAACTGAAAGACAGCACTCGCAAGCAAGAAGATCAAAAACCATTTCAGCCGATTCGCCTTCATGCAACCAGATTAGGCCGGTCCAAGTGGTTGGCAAGCAATATAATTCCGCCCTGCAGCGCTCGCCCGGCTTGGCCATCTTCATCCAGGCTTCCAGCACAATGACCGCAGAGGTGACTTCGTAGCTGACGCAAATCAGACGGGCGGTGTTGGCGAAATTGTCCTTGGCCCGCTCGCACTGAGTGCTGCCCTGGTGAAGGGGAATTGGTTTTCGTTCTCATTCACTGTGGTCCCATCCTGCCAGCCTTGGCACGAGGGCTGGCGTCAACCCCGCATTGCCGATATATTTCCATCACGACCCTGGGCATTGTCATTGTTCGCGGCAAGCTCTGGTCCAAAAGCCGTCAATCCCGTATGCCCTGCTGCTGATCTTGAGCAGTACGAGGCAGGAGACCAGGTGAATGCAGCAGTCCAGGTGACGGCAGTAATTGCGAGGATGACATCATCCTGGAACCGGCAGTGTTCTGACGTTGAGCAGATTCTCCAAGTTGGTGAGGTGGTCCAAGGCTTCCGCCACCTTGTTTTCATTCAACGATTCCCGGATGCTGGTCAGAAGATCCTGGACCTTTTTTTTATCATCCGACCCTTTCGTGGTTCGCTTCTTCCGGTTCTTCTTCTTCAGACCAAGTGACTCTTCCACGGTTGTGAAGGTGACTTTACCATCAACCGCCGTCTTGACAATCGCTGGCCATTTCTTTGGGAATTCCTCGGGCTTCAGTTTCAGGAAAGGCCGCATCTGAAATTCACTGGTCGGTTTGGTTACGCCTTTAGGGAGCAGTTTAAGCCGCTTGGCGCTGCCAATCAGCTTGTTGGCATAGCTCCGTCCAATTCCCCAGCGTTCCTGACAGTAGGTGTGGAAGTTCGGGTGTGTATCACGGTACAGCATCTTGTTCTTGATCTCCATGATTGCGCTCCCAAATTTGAAAAAGTCTCCCAACTTGGACTCAATTACTTTTTCGAGTGTGGCTAGTCGCTTCTTTTCCTCGATGCTAAGTGGTGGGACGACTTCTGGGATCGTCACTACTGCCTCCGCAGGCTGAGGCGTCGGCTGCACGGCCAGCTGATTTGCTTCAACTTTCGATGGTTCTTTAGGACTCTTAGTTTTTTTCATTGTTGCGGCAGTATGATAGCCTCTCACAAGAATGCAAATACTTTCCTTCAAAGCCCCTGCCGTTCAAAAAGATGGGCCAAAGGTGACGACCGTCACCTCTGGGGGGTTGGGAGCCGTAACTTCCTTATGTTTGGCTTTTTAGCAGTTTTGTTCATGGCTGGAACTGCCGGTGATCTAACCTTCCTCACCGCCAGTCAAAAGCCCAGGTCCATGCAGCGGTCCAAGGTCGCGGTGATGATTGCCTCGATCCCCCTCCCCCCATGATTAATGCGTTCCTTTGCGGGTATAATGAATTGAACTTGGTTCGTTCATTGCGGACCATCAACCGAAGGAGCCATGTCCCAAAGTCATTACACCCCCCCTCTGTCCCGTTTCAATGTTCGTGCTCTGTACCATGAAGCCAAGCAACGACGAATCCCCATGACCCACCTTGCTAATAATCTGATCGAGGCTGCGTTAAAGGATTCCGTGGGCTGGAAGGAAGCTCAGGCACACCAGGATCAAATGCGGCTGGGGGAGGGGATAAACGAATACCAGACAAAATAACGACCACAGCAAAGCACATCACCAGGGCTCAATCTTCATCGGTTGAGCCCTTTCCAGTTTTAGAATTCATCATCAACACATCATCGACAACAACAATAACATCAACAAAAGGATAAACAAAATGATCACGTTAGAATGCAATTACTCGAAGAAGCTCGGGTTGCCCGGCTATTCGTCACATCAGTTCGCGGTCACACTCCGAACAGAAATCAGCGATCTAAACCAGGTGCAATCCGAGAGCGCCAGGCTGTATAAACTGCTCCAGGAAGGTGTTGATACGTCCATCAAAGAAATCGGTTACCTGCCCACGAACGGTAATGGCAACGGTAACAGCAACGGTCACGGCAACGGCAACAGCAACGGCAACAACAATGCTCAACGTCCCAGTCAAAGCAGCAACGGGAATGGGAATGGGCACAACCAGCCCATGAACCAGCCTGCCGAGAATGGTGCCTGGAACTGCTCCGACAAACAGCGGGACCTCATCATCAAAGTCGTCCAGGAAAACAAACTGGAGAAAACGAAGGTTGAGGGATTGGCCCAGGACCGTTTTGGGAAGGCTGTGAAGTCGCTCAACAAATTGGAAGCATCCGGCCTCATCGAAGAGTTGCTGGAA
>JBAXTC010000987.1:0-2522 GCA_037130375.1 Verrucomicrobiota bacterium
TTCGATCATGCGCAATTCCCGGCCGACCATGGCGCGGTTGAACTGCTCCAGTTCGTCGTTGCTGGCGCGGAGGGCCTCCGCCTTTTGCCGCAGCGCCTCTTCCGCCCGCTTGCGCGCGGTGATGTCTTGAACGGTGCCAGCCATAACAGCCGGTTTGTTTCCAGCCCCAGACATCAATTCACCGCGACCGCTGAGAACGCGGACAGAACCATCTGGCAGCAGCGCCCTGAACTCCAACTCACCGGGCTTCTCTCCCGCCGCACAGGCCGCAACCCATCGCTGCATCACTGGCGAGTGAAGCTTCACCGATCACCAGGTTGAAGAGAGAGGCTCCGAGGGCTTCTTGACTCCGCCAACCAAAGGTTGTTTCTGCCGCCGAATTCCAGAGAACGATTTTGCCATCCCGTTCAAAGGCCACGATCGGGTCGGCCACGGTTTCGAGCAGGGCTTGATAGCCCACGTCGGCATTCTGAAAAAGCTCGGTCACGGCGCTGGGCATGGTCACCCGCTTGAACCGGGAGCGGCGGACAATAACACCGCCGTCCCTAAAACAAACTGCCGCAAGAGGGTCGGGCCGGCACCCTGAATAAAAAACGCGGGGGTGATGCCCCATAAGCGCTAACTTGTTTCGTTGACCTTTGTTCTGCCTTCGCTATACTGATGGCATGGCATCGCTCAACGCTGTGGACGAAGACTGGGATTTGCTGATTTCTTTCTTTCCGTCCGACTGGAAAACGTCCGCTCTCAGGACGGGCGCTTTGAAAGGACTGCGCCAGGACAAATCAGAAGAGAATTACTTGCGAACTCTGTTGATGCATTTGGGCGGCGGCTTCTCTTTGCGCGAAACCGCAGTCCGCGCCCGACAGGCGGAGTTGGCCGACCTCTCTGACGTCGCCCTGCTCAAGTGCCTGCGCAAAGGCAAAGACTGGCTGTATGAACTATGCCGCGGCCTCTTCGCGGAGCGGGGCTTACAGGCCCCTGATAACCAAGGAGTCGGCTTGCGTTTGATGGATGCTACCGTGGTTAAGGAGCCCGGCCAGACAGGCAGTCAGTGGCGTATCCATTACAGTTTCCAATGGCCTGCGTTGCGTTGCGACTACTTCAAACTAACGGCCACCGAGGGTAAAGGCACTGGAGAAACCTTGCGGCAGTATCCGGTTAGTCCCGGGGACTTGATTCTGGTGGACCTGGGCTATTGTCAGGCGGCAGGCATCCACCACGTGGCCGGGGGAAAAGCCTGGGTGACCGTTCGACTCAATCCCCATAGCATTATCCTGCATACCCAAGCAGATGAGGACTTTCCATTGCTTCGGAAACTCAAAACAATCCAACGCACCGGACAAATCGCCACTTGGAAAGTGCGAGTCCCCTATGAGAATCAAGAACCCGTAGTGGCCAGAATATGTGTTGTGCGAAAAAGCAAAGCTGCCATTGCCCACGCCATAAAGAAGCTCGAGCGCGAAGCCAGTAAGAATGGTTCACAACTACAGCCTGAAACCCTCATTTACGCCGAGTACATCATGGTGCTCACGACATTTCCTGAGGACCAGTATCCCTCTGTCATGATTCTCGAGTGGTACCGGTTTCGCTGGCAAATCGAATTGTTGTTCAAGCGATTCAAACAAATCGCGCAACTGGGGCATCTGCCCAAGCATGACGACGAAAGCGCCCAAGCTTGGCTCTATGGCAAGCTGTTCGTGACGCTACTAACAGAGAAAGTGATCGAGCATGCCAGCGCACTTTCCCCCTGGGGCTATCGCTTGCAAGCGCGGACGATCACCCAGTCGGTGGCGTGAATTCTCCTTTGCCTTTCATCAGATCGTGGATGCGATTAACCCGGCACTTAAGCTCAAAACCATGATCGCGAATTGGAATGCGATTACGGTAGAACTGGCGGAGTCACCCAGAAAACGGTCGACTCAGGAATGTCGTCATCTTGTCGATTCAAAAACAAGTTAGCGCTTATGGGGCGTTGCCCTGGGCTGGTATGAAGCAGGCCTTTGGCCTGAGAGCCGTGCGCCCCAGCGCAGGGACTGAAGTCCGAAGCAGACCCGGAAGGAGGAACGGGCTTCGTCATGGTCGAGAACCCGTCGGATGAACACCCCCTCCACCGCAATCCCTTCTTTATCCGTGAGATGCGTGAAATCCGTGGTTCTCCTCTCGTTCCCCTCAGAGCGGGAATATGACCACGCATGGCACGGATGTGGCAATATTTGTTATCCGTGTTGTCCTGTATTCCGTGGTTCTAACTGCTGTTTTTAGCCCAAATGGTTTGATGCCGGCGAGTCTTTCGGATGCAGCACGCGCTGCAACACCTCCAACAGGGTGGCGGCGCCGAATGGTTTGGACAGGTGGGTCTCCTCCGGAAACCCCAAGTCGGCAGGCCACAGCGCTTTAGATTGATGCCCGGTGGCCGTGATGATGCAGACCTGCGGGTTCAATCGCCGCATGGTTGCTTCGTCGTCCACCACCAGCACCAGTTCCCCGCAGCCCTGCGGGAGAGGCTGGTTCGCCTGTTTGGC
>JBAXTC010000988.1:0-2521 GCA_037130375.1 Verrucomicrobiota bacterium
TGATGCGTGATGCGTGAAAAAGATGTAGTGATACGCGAGACCTGAAGCGTGATGCATGATGCGTGACAAAGATGCAGTGATGTGCGAGACCTGATGCGTGATGCGTGAAGCGTGAAAAAGATGTAGTGATACGCGAGACCTGAAGCGTGATGCGTGATGCGTGACAAAGATGCAGTGCTGCGCTTCCGGTTCCCGTCTCACGCATCACGCATCACGCATCAGGTCTAACGCATCAGGTCTCAAGAGAACCATGTATTTGCCCATTCAATTAATTTCGACCGATTTTGACGGAACGCTGTTCGCCGAGTTCGAAAACCCGCCCATTCCGGAACGGGTGCAGGAACTCATCGGCGACCTGCAGTCACGCGGCGCCAAGTGGATCATCAACACCGGCCGCGACATGTCCAGCTTGATGGAAGCGTTGGGGCGGGCTGGGATTTCCATCGAGCCGGATTTTCTGGTGTTGGTGGAGCGCGAAATTCATTTGCACGCGGACTCACAGTATCTCGGCCTCGAGGAATGGAATTCGGGTTGCGCGCGCGCTCACGCCGAAGTGTTTGCCCGCATCCATGCCGACCTGCCCCGAATTGTCGCCTGGATCGAAGCGCGATTTCATGCCCGAATTTATGAGGATGCCTACTCGCCCTTTTGCCTGATTGCCGGCAACATCGGAGATGCGGACGTCATCCACAATTATCTGGCTGAGTATGCCCGCAGCGTGCCGCATCTGGCTGTGGTGCGCAATGATGTTTATGCCCGTTTCAGCCATGAGGCATACAACAAGGGCACGGCCCTGGCCGAATTGACCCGACGGCTGGGGCTCGATTCGGGAAAGGTGTTTGCGGCGGGGGATCACTTGAACGACTTGCCGATGCTCTCCCTCAAATATGCGCGGTGGTTGGCCGCGCCAGGGAACGCGGTGCCAGAGGTCAAGCAGGCGGTCAGCCAACAAAATGGCTATGTCAGCGAGTTGTCCCACGGTTACGGCGTGGCGGAGGCATTGGAATTCTATCTGAAGACCCCGGCGGGATAATTCGATTAGAGTTTGACACAGGCAAGTAATAATGATAGTGTTTTACATCAATCGTTATTCAGACTCCATTTGTTTTCAGTTGTCTAACCTTGAGATTACCGTCTAACTTTGAATTAAACCAAATCATTACATGAACGACTCAATAGTGGCCGCTCAAACTGAGGGTGGAACGTCTAAAGTCTCGACAATATCGGAAGCCGTTATCCGCATTGCCGGCGATTCCCAGGATGGCATCCAGGCCATCGGAGGCTTCCTGGCCCGGCTGGCTGGCCGCAGCGAGCAGGAAGTCATGACCTTCATGACCATTCCCTCGACGATTTCCGGCGGCCCGTCGATCTTCCAGGTCCGCATCGGCTCGGGGGAAGTGCTCAGCGCGGGCGACGAGGCCGATGTCTTGCTGGCGTTTTACCAGCATTCTTACGAAGGGCATATCGGCTCGCTCAAGAAGGCCGGCATCGTCCTCTATGACACCGATCACGTCGAGCCCAAGGCGGAGTGGCAGCCGGATTATCATCACGTGGGCGTTCCGATTTCGAGTTTGACAATTGAGGCCATTGGTGGCACGGCCAAGGACAAAGGCAAAAACATCTTCACTCTGGGCCTTGTCGCGCGAATGTTCGACTTGGATGTCTCGAAACTGGAGGCGCTCATTGGTGAGCGGTTCGGCGGCAAAGATGTGAGCGTGCTCAACAACGCGCTGGCGGCCTTCCACGCCGGCTACAATCACTCGCTCGGCAACCTGCTGAAGACTTTCAAGTTCGTGGACAGCCAGCGCAAGGACGGCCACCAGGTGGTCATGAACGGCAACGAGGCCCTGGCTTATGGCGTCATTGCCGCCGGCGTTCGCTTTGGCGCCGCTTATCCCATCACACCGTGGTCGGACGTCATGGAAATCCTCCGCCGCGAGTTGCCCAAGTATGGCGGCACGTTTGTGCAGTGTGAAGACGAGATCGCCGCCATCTCCATGGCGAACGGCGCGAGTTTCGCCGGCCGCGTGGCGGTCACCGGCTCCAGTGGTCCGGGCATTTCGCTCAAAATGGAATCCCTTGGCTGGGCTGTCATGGCCGAGGTGCCGCTGGTGGTGATCAATGTTCAACGTGGCGGCCCTTCGACCGGTCTTCCAACCCAGGTCGAGCAATCGGACCTGAACCTCGCTGTGTTCGGCAGTCACGGCGATGCCCCGCGCGTGGTCATTGCCCCCGCCGACGTCGAAGACTGTTTCTACAGCGCGATCGAGGCGGTCAACATCGCGCGCAAATACAACGTGCCGGTGTTCATTCTCAGTGACCAGGCCATCGCCACCCGCATCGAAGCCTTTACCGAACCCAATCTCGAGAAGGTTTGCCAGGACATCAGCCCCGACTTCACACCGGTGGCTGACTACAAGCCCTACGACTTGTCCTCCCCAGACGGCGTGACGCCTCGTATCGTGCCCGGCACGCGAATTATGAGCGGCAAATATCCTATTGCCGGCGGCCTCGAACATGA
>JBAXTC010000989.1:0-2520 GCA_037130375.1 Verrucomicrobiota bacterium
ATCCCATGTCAATGCCCATCCCCACACTGATGCCAACAACACCATCGCCATGGTGGCGGCGGGCAATGCGGTCGTGTTCAATGTTCACCCGAACGCCAAACGCGTCTCGTGCCACAATGTTGCGCTGATGAACAAAGCCATCACTGGCGCCGGGGGGCCGAAGAACCTCATCACCTGCATCGCCAACCCGACCGTTGAAAGCGCCCAAGCGCTCATGAAGCATCCCGGCATACGTCTGCTGGTGGTTACCGGCGGCGGCGGCGTGGTGCATGCGGCGATGTCGAGCGGCAAACGGGCCATCTGCGCCGGACCCGGCAACCCGCCGGTCGTGGTGGATGAGACCGCCGACATCGACAAAGCGGCGCGCGACGTGGTCTTCGGCGCATCGTTCGACAACAACATTATATGCGCCGACGAGAAGGAATGCCTCGTCGTTTCGAGCGTGGCCGACCAACTGATCAAGGCGATGACGTACTACGGTTCTGTGCTGGTGAAGCCGGAGAAGTTGGCGGCGCTCGAGCAGGTTATTTTCAAGAAGAATCACGGCGCGCGCAAGGAGGCCGAAATCGACCGCTCCCTCGTCGGCAAGAACGCCAGTGTTATTTTGCGGAAGGCCGGTATCCTGTGCGACGACACAGTCCGGTTGGGCATTGTCGAGGTCGATCACGATCACCCGTTGCTGTGGACTGAGCAGATGATGCCGATTCTGCCGATCACGCGCGTGCGGGATGCCGACGAGGGCATCGATCTGGCCATCGCGCTGGAGCATCCCCGGCGGCACACGTTCGTCATGCATTCCCAGAACCTATCGAACCTCAGCCGCATGGCCCGCGAGTGCGACGCCAGCATCTTCGTCAAGAACGGCCCGTCTCTGGCCGGGCTGGGCTGGAAGGGCGAAGGCTACACGTCATTCACCATAGCCAGTCCCACCGGCGAAGGCATGACCAGTCCGCGCAGTTTCTCGCGCTGGCGTCGCTGCACGCTGGTCGGCGCATTCAGGATTGTCTAATGAGGAAATATTCGACCATCGCGGTCATTGAGTTCGGCAGCATCGCCGACGGCATTTACTGCACCGACGCGCTGCTCAAGAAAGCGCCCATCGCCATGATCAAGTCCGGAACCGTCAGCCGGGGTCGGTACCTGATTATCATTGGCGGCTCGACCGCTTCGGTCGAGGAATCGCTGAACGAGGCCTTGGCCGTCGGCCAGGCCAGCCGGTTGGACCACGCGTTCCTTCCCGACGTTCACACCCAGGTTCTTGATGCCATCCTCGGCCATCGCATCCCGGTCGAGCAGGACGCGGTGGCTATTCTTGAAACCGAGACCGTTGCCGCGAACGTCCGCGCGGCTGAACTGGCGCTCAAAGGCACCCAGGTGCGCTTGGTGGAACTGCGCCTCGCGGACTACGAGTTGTCCGGCAAAGCCATCAGCATTTACAACGGCGAGTTGCACGAAATCGAGGCGGCGATGGAGCTGGCCGGGGATTTCCTGCGTGGCCGGAAGGAATACGTCCAACACCGCATCATCTGCCAGCCGCACGAAATATTGACGAAACATCTCGCTGAGGGCACGCGTTTCGCCGCGACGAAACCGCGCGAGATGGAGGGTGAGGAGGTCTCCTGATGCTGCTCGGCAAGGTCATCGGCACCCTGACGGCCTGTGTCGTTTATGAAGGACTCGAAGGCGTGCCCCTGCTTTGGGTGCAACCGCTCGACAAACACGGCCAGCCCAAAGGTGAACCGCTTGTGGCCTGCGACTCCACCCGCGCCGCCGGCTTCAACGAGTTCATCTATTATGAAGGCGGACGTGAAGCCGCGATGGCGCTCGACACCTGGTTTGTCCCAGTGGACCACGCCATCATCGGCATTGTGGATGGCCTGAATATTCCGCCATGATCATCGGCACTGTCAGAGGGAACATCGTCTCGACGATCAACCACCCGTTCTATACTGGCAAGAGGTTGCTGGTTGTCGAGAAGGAAGATTTCGCCGGCAAACCCGGCGGCTATCTCGTCGCCATCGACGGTGGCGTCGGTGCCGGCGTCGGTGAACGCGTGCTGGTCATTGACGAAGGCAACTCCGCCCGGCAGGTCGTTGCGGATGCCAACGCCCCGGTCCGCTCGATCATCGTCGGCATCATTGACCGGATCGATGCGGAGCAATCAATTGGATGTGAAGTCCTGTGGCATGCTGGAGGATAAACATTAGACAGAACAATTGAAGACGGGAATATTAGACAGAAACATTGGAGACAGAAAAATGGAAATGACACATTGAAACGAAATCATTTGCGGATTACCGGGCGAAGTCCTTTAGAATTTCCAGACTATATGAGTGGGGGTGAATCTTTTGAAGAGTTACAGGAACATCTTAAGGATAGCTAGCCCTACCTTCGCATCGTAAACAGTCGAATCTTGGCTTTTGTGCGTATTTCATGGCCGGACTGGACAGGCTGTCATACATGACATAATAGCAGGAAACCAGCGCTCCAGATGAAAGATCCGAACAGCCCGGCGTTGCT
>JBAXTC010000099.1:0-15557 GCA_037130375.1 Verrucomicrobiota bacterium
ATTTCAGTATTTCAGCCTTTCAGCTTTTCCCCGCCGCCCCCCATTCAAGGTTCAACGGTTCAACGGCCCCCTGTCTTGCCGTCTTCCCTTCAGGGTTGGATGGGTGTTGGGTTGGGCTGGGGAACCCTTGCATCCCACAGCCCTCAAGTCAACGCGAACCCGTGCCGCTCCGCTGAAGCTTGGTGGACCCAGTGGCATCTGTGACTTCTCCGTTCCCTCCGTTTCCTCCTGTTGATTTATTGGTTTGGAATTGAACAGGAGGAAACGCAGATAACGGAGAACACATCTGCCATTGCCTGAATCAGTCATCCGCGTATGTTGGCCTTCCCCGTTCCCTGTTCACCCCCCGCCTTCCCTCCTTCAGTTTCTGCCCTCCCATCTCCGTTTCCTCTGTTTCCTCTGTTTCCTCCTGTTGATTCATTGGTTCGGGATTGAACAGCGGCACCGTTTCGAACCTGTCCCGGAGCGGCGTGGCCCAAACCGGCACCCCGCCCGGGATGCTGACCCGGCTACTTCTTGCGAGCCCGCAAAACGAGATCGAAATGAAATCTCCGCACCTCGGCAAACCGACCGTCCTCGCGCAAAAGCTCCACCAGTTCAAAACCGTTGGTCTTGGCTGCCCAGCCAAACCGCCGGCCACCCACGATGCGAAAAGGCGAAACCGGCCCCTCCTGCTTCTTGAGCAGATCATGCACGTCAGAACACGCCTTCCGTCCGAGGGTCTCAGAAAGTTTGAAATGCTGGCGGAGGCCAAAATACCCACTCCCCAGGCAGTAACAATCGGTCGTTAACGCCCGCCGCACCGATCCCGGGGACCAATCCCCCATCTCCGCGCCGAATGTTTCCCGCAGACGTTCGGCGATTTCTTTCAATGTGAGAGCACGGTCGCTGGTCTCCAATATGGCCATAACAGCCTTGGTAGCGGCCAGCCAGCGCAACCGAACCTTCGGTTGTGAGGGCTTCGGGAATTCAACCACAAGGCCGCGGGCATGTTGGAGCCCCGCCAGAAACTCAACAACGGATAGATCGCGCAGTCCTCCCTGGGTCACGGTAACCTTGAACGCGGTCTTGAGCGGCAAGCGCCATTCACCTTGCTGTAAAATGTCCCTGAGCACTTTCACCGCCGTCTCCTGCCGCCCGGGTCGAGGATCGGTGCGGTGCTCCTGGCCCATCGGCCAGGCCGGAATTTCGGGATTTAACTCGCCCAACAAACGAACATAGACTGCCAGCGAAAACCGCTGCGGGGCCTTTGCTCCCGCCAACCACTCTGACAAGAGAGGAGGGGTTAAAGGACACACCATGCGGCCGCAAGTGGAAGCAATGGCGCGCAATTGGGCGGCCAGACCCGGTCCGCCGGCTTTGCGCACCAACGGCAGTATCAGCTCCATGATTTGCCGCACCCGTTCCCGCGTAAGGCTAAACTTGTCGCCAACCTTCCGCAGGGTCCAAAATTGATTGCCTTTGGTCGCGCCCAAACGCAGCAGCAGGATGTCTCGCTCCCGGGTCGGCAACTCAGCAATGA
Organism: Verrucomicrobiota bacterium; assembly: GCA_037130375.1. Taxonomy (GTDB): domain Bacteria; phylum Verrucomicrobiota; class Verrucomicrobiia; order Limisphaerales; family UBA8199; genus JAPLUA01. The sequence goes on from JBAXTC010000099.1 coordinate 1,523, forward strand.
TCTCCTCCAGTTTCCGCAGCATGTCGGCGAGATTCGCCGGCAAAAGAAAGTCGCCTGGAGTCGCAAACTCGCCCGCTCCAATCCGCTCCAGCAAATCTACCAGTTCCGCGATGGTTCGCGGCCCACAATTGCCAAACTGGCGCAGCTCCTGCAAATCCAGGCCCTGCAGGTCGCCCAGACGCGTGATCCCTTTTCGTCGGAAAACACCTTCCAGTCGGGCGGATGAGGGAAACTCAAAAGGATTCAAGTCGCGCGCACTCGCAGGAACTGACAGGCAGTCACCAGGCGCAGGCTCCATCTCCTTTTGGGCGGAACGCTCCGGGACGACACTTTTTGGCATTTTGGTTTTCACAAGTCTCAACGCTTTTCTTCAATATAACCAAACTATTTGGCAAATCAACCTAAATCTGAGCGACCGGACCTTTTCCGACAAAGCTGTTGACAAGCGCGTCGCCTTGTCCTCGTCTCCTTTGCCAGCCTATGGCGGTGCGCGCCAAACGTCGTGAAAGCATCCGCCAACGAATCCGGACCGAGTTCCCCGAGTTCGACGGCCAGTTTTCCGGTTGAACAGAATTTCAGCCGGGTTGTCTCACTTACACCGATATTGACTAACCCGTTAAAGCATGAATATAAAGATCAACCTTACTACTTACTTACAGCGGTGGCGGGCTTTCACTGTCTCGAAAATCGAACTGGCCAAATAAGTGAGTGCCATTGCGGCACCAGCCGTTTACGCCCGCAGCCCGGGACCGGGGTTCTGGCTGCGGGCGTCTTTTTCCGATGGATCAACTATGACTTACGAGGAAACTGCCATTATGACTTTTCTCAAGGGAAATCCCGAGAGCTTTGTGGCGCGGAGAGAGATCGCTCGAAAGGCGCTGAAACGGGCCATTTTCGAGGAGAACCCGCATTGGGTTGATGCCCCACTCGCGTCGTTGGTGGACCAGCATTTGGTCGAGCAAGACCAGAGCGGCCACTACAAAGTCAAGAATGGCGAAGGGTGAACCATTCCATTGGCATTACGATCAATCAATGAAGCTGACGAAGAAGGAAAAGCATGATGAAGGCCGGATGTTGCGGAACTCTTTAGGTTGTCTGGCGTGATTCCGACTCTGGGCGACAAGTTGACGCTGACGATCAGCGATATCGCTTTCGGCGGCGAAGGAGTGGCGCGGGAGGATGACTTTGTCCTCTTCGTGCCCTTCGTGGCTCCCGGCGACGTCGTCGAGGTCGAAGTCACGGAAGTGAAGAAACGTTTCGCACGAGCCAGGCTTCTCCGTTTGGTTGCTCCGTCCTCAGAGCGGGTCGAACCAGCCTGCCCGCATTTCGGTGTCTGCGGCGGCTGCCAGTATCAGCACCTGTCCTATCCAACCCAACTTCGGCTAAAGCACAAGCAGATCGCTGATTTATTCGAGCGCGTTGGCCAGTTTGACCCCGGGCTTATCGCGCCAGTGATTCCCTGTCCGCAGCCTTATGGCTATCGGAATCGCATCATGATTCGCAGCCAGTGGGACAAGTTTAAGCAGGGGCTAAACATCGGTTTCATCCGCGCTGACAGCCGGCTGGTGGTGGATCTGGATGAATGCAAGATCGCCGAACCCGCCCTCAACGAGCAAATCAAACGCGTCCGCGCGCATCCGCCACCCAAAGGCGGAATCAAGGTCGTCCTGCGGATTCCGCCGCCGGGCTGGGACGTTCCGCCGGATTCCTTTTTCCAGAACAATTTTTTCCTGTTGCCAAAACTGGTGGATGTTGTCCGCGAGCTTTTGCAGCGGGCCGCGACGCGGCATCTGGTGGATGTCTTTTGCGGCGTCGGATTCTTTAGCCTCGAAATGGGAGACCGGGTGGAGTCCTTTGCCGGGGTGGAATTGGACGGATTGGCGATCAAAGCGGCCCGCCGAAACGCCGCGGCGCGGGGACGGACCAATGGCGAATTCGTGGCTGGTGCGGCTGAGGAACTGTTGCCAGGGCTGCTGCGGCGTTTCACTGCGCAGGCCACGACGGTGCTGCTCGACCCGCCCCGCAAGGGGTGCCAGCCTGAGACGTTGGACTTGTTCCGGCAGGTGCGGCCGGCGCAGATCATTTATGTGTCCTGCGACCCGGCGACGATGGCTCGGGACTTGAACGTTTTGTGCGCGGAAGGCGTCTTCGAGTTGGCTCAGGTGGTTCCGCTGGACATGTTTCCCCAAACCTCGCACCTTGAGTCGGTCGCGGATTTGCGCTGCAAAACATCGACACCCGAACTAAAACCAAGCTTGCCAACCGAGCCAGGATAACCTCAATCTTAGTCTGCCGCATGCCAATCGAATCCGAAGTCAGTCCGGAGAGAAAGTTGCCCCCTGTCATTTTACCTTGGGTGGTAGCAGCAGGGGCCCTGGCCGTTTACCTGCTAACGCTTAACCGCTGGGTGTCTTTCGGGAGCCTTGGCCAGGTCGCTAGATTGTCTGGCTGGCTGTGGCAGCCAGAGCTTTATGGACCGGTTTATTGGCTGCTGACTTACCCGCTCAGTTGGCTGCCCGCTCGGCTGATTCCCATCGCGCTGAATCTTTTTTCGGCTCTCTGCGCGGCTTTATCCCTTGCCTTGCTGGCGCGCTCAGTGATCTTGCTGCCCCATGACCGCACTCATGAGCAGCGCCAGAAGAGACTCGGCAGGTCCGGAATCCTCTCCATCCGCTCCGCTTGGTTGCCGCCCGTCCTGGCGGCGCTGGTTTGCGGTCTGCAACTGACTTTTTGGGAGCACGCCACCAATGCCGGCCGGGTCTCCCTCTCAGGCTGGCCTCCGACGTCAAGCGAGATGCTCGACTTGCTGCTGTTCGCCTATGTCGTTCGTTGCCTGCTCGAGTTCCGCGTCAGGCAGGCCGAGCCCTGGCTGATGCGCGCCGCTTTTGTTTGCGGCGCGGCCATAACAAATAACTGGGCGATGATCGGTTTCTTTCCATTCTTCCTCGCCGCATTGGTCTGGATCAAGGGGCTGAGCTTTTTCAACGTGCGGTTTCTCCTCCGTCTGGCGCTATGCGGGGTGGCTGCCCTATCGCTCTACCTGCTGCTGCCGTTGGTGCAGAGCCTCGCAAACCACGCCGCAATTGCGTTCTGGCCCGCTTTGCAGACGAACCTGGCCGGACAAAAGGGGGTTCTAGCGGGTCTTTTCAGGTTTGGCCGGCACAACATATTGCTCCTGAGCCTGACATCGCTGGTGCCGATTCTCATCATCAGCATTCGTTGGGCTTCGTATTTCGGCGACACCAGCCGCCTGGGAGCCGGGCTGGCCACCTTGATGTTCCATGCCGTCCACGCTCTGTTCCTTGTTGCTTGCATCTGGATCGCGCTCGACCCGCCGATGAGTCCTCGCAATAAAGGGTTCGGTATTCCCTTCCTGACGTTCTACTACCTGGGTTGTCTCAGCATTGGCTATTTCAGCGGATACTTTCTGCTCTTGTTCGGCGGGAAAATCGATCCTGGCCACCGGCGGCCGCCACACATACGTCTGATCAATACCTTCGTCACCGGCGGAGTCTGGCTGCTCCTGCTGCTGTCCCCGGCTGCCCTTATTTACAGAAACCTGCCCCAGATTCGCACCACTAACGGCCCCATGCTCAGCCAATATGCCGCTTTGCTGGCCCAAGGCCTCCCGCCCCGTGGTGCCGTCCTTTACAGTGATGACGCTCAGCGATTATTTCTGATGCAGGGATGGGCCGCCCAACAAGGCAAGAGCAAAGATTACCTGTTTGTGGACGCAGCGGGTGGTTTGACCGGCCCGCTCGTCAATCCTGATTACCACCGGTTTTTGCGGCGGAAGTATGGTCAGCGATGGCCTGTGGAGGTGCCGAAGGAATTCAACTCGCCAATCGCGGAGAGGTTTCTGTTGCAGTTGGCGTTCAGTCTTGCGGCAACCAACAGCCTTTACTATTTGCACCCAAGCTTTGGTTACTACTTCGAGTCCTTCTACCCAGAGCCACATGGCATGGTCTATAAGCTTAATCCCTATCCCACGAACAGCCTTATTGCCCCGCCTCTTGCCAAAAGCTTGATAGCTGAAAATGAGGCGTTTTGGACCGGCCCGGGCGAACGAGCGACCAAATACATGTTGGCGGCGACCGCGCCATTGGCCCCGGGCCAAACTCCCGGACTGATCGATACCCTCATGGAGCGGGCGCATCTGACCAAAGAGCCAAACCGCGATGCGGGCCTTCTGGCCGCGTTCTATTCCCGTGCGCTCAACACTTGGGGTGTCGAGTTGCAGAAACGTGGCCTGTTAACCAACGCCGCAGCGCAGTTCGATGAGGCGTTGGACCTCAATCCCGAAAATCTTGTCGCCCAGGTCAACTTCGAGTGCAACAAAAACCTCCAAGCCGGCCACGAAAGTTCGGTTAAGGTGTCGAAATCGATCGAAGACGAATTCGGCAAGTACCGCAATTGGGACCACGTGATCGGCGAAAATGGGCCGTTTGATGAACCCAATTTCTGCTTCGAGCAGGGCCTTTTGTTTTCGCAAAACCTTCACCACCAGGCGGCCGCGCAGTTTGAACGCGTGAAAACGCTCGCGCCAAAAAACCTCATGGCTCGTGTCTGGCTGGCCCAGCTTTACGTCGTCAACCATATACCCCGTGCAGCGCTCCAAATCGTCGATGAAATCCGCTCGCATCCGGCGCTGCTCCCGGTCCCCGCCACCAACCGTACGGAAATGCTCTTCGTCGAGATTTCCGCCCACCTGGCCAACGGAGACCTCCAAAGCGCCGAGCGCGCTGTCGAAGCAGCCCTCGAAAAAGATCCCGGCGCCCCGGATTTGCTGGGCATTGCGACGCAGGCCTTTATGGCCTACAAGTGTTACACAAACGCGCTCATCACGATCAATCAAGAACTGAACGTGTCGCCCACCAACTACGTTGCGCTCGTCAACAAAGGCTACGTCTGCATCTGGCTCCGTGCCTACCAACAAGCCATCCCCCCCCTTACCCGCGTTTTGGAGATGGACCCCAACAATCACTCTGCCCTGCTGAACCGCGCCATCGCCTACCTGCGTTCTGAACAGCTTGACGCGGCCCAAAGCGATTATCAGGTTTTGCAAAAGGCTTTTCCCGCATCCTATCAGGTCGATTATGGCCTCCAGGACATTGCTTACCAAAAGAAAGACACAAACGCTGCCATCCGATACTGCCAGATGTACCTGGGCAAGGCGCCGACGAACAGCGCGGAAGCCAAAATCGTCAGTGCGCGTCTCAAGGAGTTGAAGAGCAACTCGCCTGCATCGGAGGAGCCGGCGAAGGATGGAGGCCGGCGCGTCAGCAATGGCCCAAAGGAGTCGAAACCCGGCTCACCCTGACCCCACAGGATGCGGGTCACACACGTCATCACGCGTTTGATCGTCGGGGGGGCCCAGGAGAATACTGTCGCCTCCGTGCTCGGCCTTCGAGAGAAGCCGGGGTTGCATGTCAACCTCGTGGCCGGCCCAACGGTGGGTCCCGAAGGCTCCCTCGAACCGGTCCTCGGCACCCAGCCGGGCCTGCTAACCATCGTGCCTCAACTGGTCCGCCCACTCCACCCTTGGAAAGATTGGCTGGCTTTACGGCGGCTCACTGAAGTGTTTCGCGCCTGCCCACCCCAAATTGTCCATACCCACAGCGGCAAAGCCGGAGTTCTCGGTCGGCTGGCCGCCGCCCGTGCGGGCGTTCCGATCATTGTGCATACCATTCACGGACCCTCATTCGGCCCGTTTCAGAGCGCACCCGCAAACTTGCTGTTTCGCTCGGCAGAACGGTATGCCGCCCGAGCGACCACCCATTTCGTGGTCGTGGCTGAGGCGATGAAACAGCAATACCTCTCCGCCGGCATCGGAAGCCCGGACCGATACACGAAAATCTTCAGCGGCTTCCCGCTCGAACCCTTTCTGGCCTCAGCCAATGACCTTGGACTCCGAGCCAAACTGGGCCTCACTCCGGAGGATATCGTCATCGGAAAAATCGCCCGTCTTTTCAAACTCAAAGGACACGAAGACTTGTTCACGATCGCTCCGACGCTGGTGCGCAGTTGTCCAAGAATCAAGTTCCTGCTCGTCGGCGACGGCCTCTGGCGTCCGCGCTTCGAGGCCCTGGCACGCTCGCTGAACCTTCAGAAAAATATCGTCTTCACCGGTCTTGTGCCGCCAGCGGAAGTGCCGCGCTTGATGGGGGTCATGGATATTGTTGTGCATTTATCATCGCGTGAGGGCTTGCCTCGCGCGCTGCCCCAGGCATTAGCTGCGGGCCGGCCCGTTGTCGCTTACGATTCAGACGGCGCCAATGAGGTTTGCCTTGAAAATAAAACCGGGTTCTTAGTACACCCGCGCGATTTGCCAGGGTTGCAGCAACGCTTGCTACTTTTGGCGCAGGACGCGCCACTGCGCGAACGCCTCGGCCAGTGCGGACAGCAGTTTGTGCAGGAACGTTTTGGTGTCCAGCGGATGGTGGATGATTTGTATCAACTTTATTTGCGGTTGGTATCTGCCCAGGCATGACTTTCCCCTTTAGCGCTTATCTGGCGGCCAGCGTGAGCGCGTGCGTCACGGTGCTCATCGCGTTGCCAATCTGGCGCAAATGGTGTCTTCGCACTGGGCTGGTGGACGACCCCGGCTATCGCAAGATTCACGATCAACCGATCCCGTTGGCGGGCGGTTTGGCGGTCATGACGGGTCTGCTGGTGCCGACGCTCCTGGCTTGCCTGGTGCTTTGGTTGCAAAACGCCAGCGGAAGCCTGGGAGATGTCTCCTTCCAGCCCCAGTCCAATTCCCACACCACCGTTCGCTTTGCGCTGCTGGACCTGAACTCGGCGTTTCTCCTGTAGTACGGGTTGGGGCGACGAGCGCTTGAGTTGGCCGGGATTTTCCTTGGCGCTTTCGGTATGGTGTGGGTCGGGTGGCTGGACGATGAGCGCGGGTTGCGACCGCGGGCCAAGTTTCCCGGACAATTGGTCGTCGCTGCCCTCGTCCCCGCAAGCGGCGTCCGCATCCAGCTCTTTGTGCCCAGCATCATTTTCAGTTATGCCATCACCATCTTGTGGATTCTCACCATCATCAACGCGTTGAACTTCATGGACAACATGAATGGTCTCTGCGCCGGTCTGGGGGCGATTGGCGCATGTCATTTTGCCATCCTCGCGGCCGAGGACGGCCAATACCTGGTGGCACTGATTGCATTCCTGACCTTTGGCGCCCTGCTGGGATTCCTGCCCTATAATTTCCCCCGTGCCCGCGCCTTTCTCGGTGACGCCGGCAGCCACCTGGTCGGCTATCTGCTGGCCGTGCTCGCGATTCTGCCGCACTTTTATACGGTGAGCCACCCGCGCCGATGGGCGGTATTGCTTCCCTTGTTGGTTCTCGCCCTTCCGCTGGCGGATTTGGTGTGGGTCGTCTTATTGCGCTGGCGGATCGGCCAACCGTTTTATCAAGGCGACACGAACCATCTCTCCCATCGTTTGGTCCGGCTTGGTCTCACCCGAACGCAGGCAGTGGTCGTAATCTGGATTGCTGCCGAGGCTCTAGCCCTCCTAACTTACCTCTGCTAAGGCAAAAGGCTAAATCCGATGTCCGCAGTCCCTAACAAATCCTGAACCCGCGGGAGCCAAGGTTCCCAACCTCCGAGCGGCATGGTGGTTTCGGATTTCGCTGCGCTCACGCCTGGGCGCGGCTGCTTGTGGCGATCACTTCCGAGAACGTGCCCAGTACTTCCGCGCGCGGCAGGGCCCCAATCAGCCGGTTTTCCTTCAGCGTGCTCACCACCGGGATATTCCGTTGTTCGCTGGCCAGCACCACGGGCAGCACGTCCAGCAGTCGCTGATTCGGCGTCACGCACGGCGGCGGCGGCCGCATGAAGTCGTAGGCAATCACCCCGCGGAATTCCTCCTCCGCCCCGAGATACTCCTTCAGATCCTGCAAGGCGACCAAGCCCACCAACCGGTTCTGGGCGTCCACCACCGGCAGGAAATTGTTCGCGCTGGTCAGGAAGCGGTCAGCGATTTCCTTCAGCGTTGCCGTCTCGCGCACCGGCGGCACGGGCGCGCGCATTATCTCTCCAACCGTTCGTTCCGCTGCAGCCTCCGATGCCGTGACTTCCTGCGACACCATCATCCCTTTGCGGCGCAGCGGGTCGGTGTAAATGGATTCGGGATGCAGTCGCCGTGCCACGAGAATGGATACCACGCAAGCCAGCATCAGCGCTGGCATCAGCGAATAGTCCAGCGAGATTTCAAACACCATGATCATCGCCAGCAGTGGAGATCGCGTCGTCGCCGCCAGCATGCTGCCCATCCCGACGAGCGCGAACGCCGCAATCGGCAGCTCCTCCCCCGCGCCCAATTGTTGCAGTAACAGGGCAAAGATTGCGCCCGATCCCGCTCCCAAAAACAGCGTCGGCGTGAACACCCCGCCCACCGCCCCAGACCCAACCGTCGCCAGCGTCGCCACCAGTTTCGCCAGGAACAGCCCCGCCAGCATCAGCAAACCCGCCGCCGCCGCCTCCCGCCAATGCGTCAGCGACATCTCCTGCGGAAACACCTCCCGCAAGAGCCTGCGATTGAGTTGCATCTGGCCCAGCCCCTGCGGCTTTTCTGCCAGCAACCGCGTCGTCTTCGCGCTGAGTTGGACATTGGCGAACCGCTGCGTCTCGTAAAGCTGCCCGCCCAGGATGACTCGACTCAGATCCTCCGCCAACCCGCGCTGCAACTGCACATCCGCCCGCCCGTTATAATTCGACAGCAGATTCTGCGTCCCAGGCGTGAGTTGCGTCGCCAGGTATTTGGACACAGTGTCGTTCGGAGCCGGCCCCTTCAACCGAGCGGCCAATCTCTCCAAATTCGCGATGTCACCTGTTGAAAACGCCGGCGCTCCGTATTCCCCGTGCAAAATGCGATTGGTAATCACGTAGCCATTCCCCCACACCCCGGGAAACCATAGCGCAATGATCCCCACCGCCAGCCCTCCCAACGCCAGCCGCACATAGATCGGCGCGCGCACTTTCTGAAACATCTCCTTAGAAATATTCAGCAGCTTCATGAACGCCGCCCCCATGACCCCGATCACCAGACCCAGGCACACAAACCACGGCAACTGCGTCAGACTTGTGAACTCGAACGGCGGCACTGTGTACCACGGCGCAATCCCGAAGAAGCTCCGCGACACCATCGTCGCCACAACCGAGGCGAACACCAACGGCGCAAACAAGCTCATCGAGAAATTCCCCAGCACGATCAACGCCGCGAACACCGCCCCCGAGATCGGCGCGTTGTAAGCCGCCGCAATCCCCGACGCCGCGCCGCACCCTACCAGCAGCCGCAGCCGATACGGTTGCCACTTCGCCATCTGGCCCCATTTCGAGGCGAGCGTCGCCGCTAACTGCACAATACCCCCCTCCCGCCCAATCGACCCCCCCGACCCGATCGTCACCAGCGACGACAGGAACTGCACCACCGCGCTGCGGAACGGCAGTCGGCCATCCCCCGCCTCGACCACCTCCAGCAAATTGCTCGAGCGCAGCGACCCCGCCATGCGCAGGCCCCAATACAGCACCAGCCCGGCGCACAAACCCCCGAGCGTTGGCGTGAGAACCCGTTGCCAGCGCTCCATCATTTCAGCCACTTCCGCCGGTTCGCCCGGCTGCCGCAGGAACAGCATTCGCACCGACTCTGTCGCGTAGTAGAAAAAGATGTTCACCAACCCGCCGATCACCCCCACCCCCCCAGCCAGCACCAAATGAAACGCCTCCTCGCTGAAACGAATCCGTTCCCGAATCCGCAGCGCCCGCTGCCAATGTCGCTGGAAAAACGCATGCACCTCTCCCACGACCTTTGTGTGCCTCAAAAACGCCACGAACCCATCCTGCCGAAAAACCACCGCCTTGACGAGCAACAAACGCGGCCCTCCCGAGCCTCTCAGGGTGGTTTCAAGAAATCGTAGCCGCCGACTGCCGTCGGCGCTGATAATTGTGGTTGAAAGCCCCGCCGATGCTGCGCACATTGTGGGTGTGGGCAACGTCGAGTCCATAGAAGTGCCTCAGCCCCTCATTGAGCGGCTGGGCGAGCGGTGGCGTTTCAGTTTGGGGTCGGCCTTGATTCTTGTCCTGGCGCTCGCAGCATACTGGCCGGCACTGCGAGGCGAATTCGTGTGGGACGACGTGATGCTGGTAAGTCAGAATCCGTTGGTGAAAGGCAAGCTTGGCCTGCACACGATTTGGTTTCAAACGGATTTCCCACTCACCATCGTGGCATTCTGGGCCCAGTGGCGACTATGGGGCGACAACCCCACTGGCTACCACGTCGTCAATGTGCTCCTGCATGCGGCTAACGCGATCTTGCTCTGGCGGGTCTTGGCACGGCTCAAAGTTTCCGCCGGGTGGCTGGCTGCAATCCTTTTCACCGTTCATCCGGTCTGCGTGTCGTCGGTGGCCTGGCTGTCCGAGTTGAAGAACACCCTCTCACTCTTCTTCTATCTCCTGAGCATTCACTGGTACCTGCGGTTCAAAATGCCGGTGGTTCAGGGCCAATCGGGGCGAGCAACTCAATGGTACTGGCTTTCCTTGGGCGCGTTTCTGTTGGCGTTGTTCAGCAAGACTTCCACGGTCATGTTGCCCGTGGTCCTGCTCGGTTGCTGGTGGTGGCAGCAGGGACGCCTCAAGCTGCGCGATGTGTTGCAAACCGCCCCGTTTTTCGCCCTGGCGCTGGCCTTTGGCCTGATGTCGATCTGGTTCCAGGCTCGCGGAGCCATTGCCGGAGCAACCGTCCAGACGGAAAACTGGTGCGGACGACTGGCTGGGGCCGGGATGGCGCTTTGGTTTTATTTGGGCAAAGCGTTGCTGCCGCTCAACCTCAGCATGATCTATCCACGCTGGCAGATTGATGCCGCTGCGCCCGGGTCATATCTCCCCCTATTGCTTTGGTGTGGCCTGTTCGCCTGCTGCTGGTGGTTCCGCCGCACATGGGGACGCCACGCCCTATTCGGACTGGGTTGTTTCACCATCACCCTGCTTCCGCTATTGGGTTTCCTCGACCTGTACTTCCTGGCGTTGTCCCGAGTGTCGGATCATTTCGAGTACCTACCGTTGACCGCCTTGATTCCGCTGGCGGCTGCGGGACTGAGTTTCGTTTTGCCTGCCAAGGGGCTGAGGTTGGCGGGAACCGTGATGGTCCTGGGCCTCTGCATTTTAACCGCGAACCGCGCCCGTGTCTTCGCGAAGGAGCAAACCCTCTGGACCGATACGCTGGCGAAAAATCCTGCCGCCTGGTGCGCGCACGCCAACCTGGGCTGGATCCTCGCGCAACAACAACAGTATGACGAGGCCCGCAAACACCTGGCGGCATCTCTTCAGTTCAACCCGAACAACGCGCAGGCACACTGCAACCTCGGCCGCCTTTTGTCGCTGCAAGGCAAGTTCGACGATGCCGAAAACCACTTCCAATCGGCGCTGAAACTCAAACCCAACGATGCGGAGATTCGCAAGTCCTACGCCGCCGCCTTGGCTGAGCACGGACGAAAAGAGGATGCGGTGAACCAGTTCCGCGAGGCGCTCCGATTGCAGCCGGAAACCGAATTGCGCGTCCAACTCGCAACGTTGCTGTGTGAGACCGGGCGTTTTCGCCAGGCGATCGAAGAGTATCGCCAGGTTCTCGCCGCCAAACCAGATTCGCCCGAGGCGCTCAGCAACCAGGCTTGGCTCCTGGCGACCTGTTCGGATGGCTCGGTGCGGGACGGGAAGGAAGCCGTCCGACTCGCAGAACAGGCCTGTCGCCTGACCGATTACAAGCAGGCCCCGATGATAGGCGTTCTGGCGGCCGCTTATGCCGAGGCAGGGCGTTTCACGGAAGCAATGGCGACAGCGCAAAAGGCGATTGAACTGGCGACTGCCGCCGGCGACCAGGGGTTCGCAGCCATGAATCAGCAACTCCTCAAACTCTACCGCGCCGGCAGACCCTACCATGAGCCGACGCGGTAGTAGTCGCGGCGCTCCGGTGCTATTACCTGGAAGCGCCCACCATTCAGAGCTTATGGGCCTGATTGGTGCATCGAGAGGGGCGGCATGTAATCCCCCATCTTTTCGCGACGCCACCAAGCGCCGGTTTTTCGCCGCGTGGCGCTATCCGTGAAGTGGTATTCATACACTACCGCCCGAACATGACGGGGCGGCTTGTTGGGAAATGGGTCGCGTTCGAGCAAGCCCAGCACGCCGGGCGAGCCATCCAACAGGCGCGCGCAAAAGCTCACAAGCCAGGGGTTGTTTTGGTAACTGCCCAGCCCGGCGACCCACATCTGCCAATCCAATCGGGGCTGTTGAAGCACGACGAACTTTGGACGCTGCTTCACGTCACCCGGTTTGCATTTGAATTCGTACTCCAGCCAGGTGACACCGTCGTTGCTTCCCTCGATAATGATCTCTCGTCGCGAGGTTGGCATCGCCGCAAAGAGTCCGTAGCTGTTAAAAGTCCGCAACGGGCTGAGCCATACGTACATTCCGAGAAGAGGTGTCGGCCATGGAATAGGAAGCCGGGACAGGCCGCCGAGACGCATCAGAGAGACCGCGAGCGAGATGCACGCAAGCGGGATCGTCACCTGCGACGGCCACCTCCAAAGTTTGGGGGTTGAGGGCTGAGGGGTGGGAGAAGCAAGGCCGTGCAGTCGGCCCGGTAGGAACCGCATAAGGGCGGCGTCGTCGAGCAGGAGCACGCACAGCGCGATGGTCAGCAGATTCAAGAAGCAATAGTTGCCAGTCAGGAAAATCAGCACCTGAAGCAGCACAAAAGCCCAGCAGGCAAACTGCCGCGGTCGGCGCGGGGCAAAGATGAGGAAAGGCGCGAATAACTCGATGCCGAACATTGCGGCCGCCGAGGCTTTTTGCGCCCAGGCCGGAAGTTGATGGGCATACCAGCCAATCCACGTCGGCAGCGGTTGGGTTTGGTAATAGGAATTGAGGGCCGTGAGGTGGTGCCAGGCCGAGTCGCCGCTGACAAGCTTCACGCAGCCGGATTCAAACATGAGTTGGAAGAGAAGCCAACGCAGCAGCCAGAGCACGAGGCGCGAGGGCGGCGCAGCCCGGGAAACTCCAGCCCATACCTGCAAAGGGGCCAGGAAAATCGCCAGGAAGCCGGTTTGTAACAGCAGCAAATCCCATTGGAAACTGAGAAACTCGCGACTGACGGTGGACAGCGACAAGTAGATGAGCCATAGCAAGAACAGGCACGGGGCAGGGGCAATGCCGACAATTACGAGCAATGCCAGTCCCGCGCCCGCGGCGCACTGCGCTTTCAAAAAGCCGTCGCTCGAATCGAACCAGCACAACGTCGGCGCAAGGTGGTAGCGATCCGCCCCGAGCTTTTGCGCCTCGACTTGTCGCTGCGCTATTCCCATCGTGGATTTCGCCGGGAGAATCCCGTTGCTGCCGACCAACCCGATGATCTGCGCCCAGAGCGAAACGAAGGCGATCAGATAGATGACCCCAAGGGACCGCAAGAAGACCGAGCGGACCAGCAGGTGCGCCGGTGGCTCCAGATGCCGGCCCCAGCCCAGCCGGGTACACGCCGATAAAAACCTCCGATTCCCAGCGATCTTGCGGTATCCCCATTCGCTGGCATGGACAAAGGCCGGCGAGTGGTCATACCAATCCACCAGCCACTGCTCATGGCGGTTATGAGCGAGCGCGCGGAAGACGGCCTCCGCACCGCCATAAACCGAGCCATCGGTTTCCACCAATTGAACGGCGGATTCAAATTGTCCGCGCGGCAATTCCGGGAACTGCCCGGCGATTCGCGAGTCCTGAAAGGGCAGATAATCAACACGGTCGCCGGTGGCGTGCTGCCAGCGGCGAATCCACAGCGAACAAAAATAGCAGTCGCCATCAAAAATCATCACTGGCTTCGCCGGAGGCGAAGCCACCTGAACAAAGGATTTCACTCAGACACAATATGTGCTCCATCAGCCAGCACGGCGAGAAAAGAAGTGGCGCGGGTGCGCATCTTAGGTTTTTCTGGAGCGCGGACATTCTTGTCCGCCTCCGTGCGCGCGCCGGCGTGGGAAGCGGAC
>JBAXTC010000990.1:0-2506 GCA_037130375.1 Verrucomicrobiota bacterium
TTCCCCGCCGCCCCCCATTCAAGGTTCAAGGTTCAAGGTTCAAGGTTCAAGGTTCAACGGTTCAGTCGTTCAACGAGGCTTTGGATTGACCGCAATGTCCGTTGCCCAATCCCAATCCTGAAAGGATTAGGTCGCTCAGCCCGGGGTTGCTCGCGGAGAGCTGCCCCGGGTGGGCGATGGATCGTGGTCGGTCATCCTCTCGGACCTGCGTTCGCTGCTAATCTCCTGAACGTTCAATGCAATAGTGTTGCGAATTGTGGCGGAGGGTGAATAATGCGACCGTAGTGCTACTACTGCAAGCACGGAAACATAAGAAATGAACTGACTAAGCAACATGAATTCAAAACGAACCGTTCCTATGAACACAATGCAGACTCTGGAAACCACCCAACACCCGATTGCGCGAGCGCGAGAGCTTTTGTGCAAGCGGTTGGCCCTAATGTTCCTCACCCTCATTGCCGCGATCCTCGCCCCATCCGCGGCGAGGGCGGGCACCAGGTACGCTTCAGTGAGCGGCAATTGGAATAATACCGCCACATGGGGTGGCGATCCGGTTCCAACTTCGCTGGATAGCGTTCGCATTCGTGATGGTGTAACAAACACAGTGCCAACTGGTTACAGTGCGTACTGCCAGAGCATAGACTTTGACACAGGGGCGAAAGGCCTTGGCGCGGCCACGATTGTTCTCAAAGACAGCAATGCTAGATTGTATGTCTCCACCACAGTCAATATTCAAGGAAGTTACGATTCGGGCGGTTTCACGATCAATGTGGGCGCGGGCATATTCGAAGCTGGTTCAGTGAATCTCATGGGTTTGGATTCCTCCACTGGCCCGAGCCAAATCCTCATCTCAACGGGGCAGTGCTATGTTAATCAAGATATCACATCTGCCGGCTTGCAGTCTCAAATCATCTTTTCCGACCGCGGAATGTTGATTGTGGGTGGGAATTTTATGGGCGGCCACCAGGGGACGTTCACGGCTGCTGCTGGGTCCACGGTGATGTTTCAAGGTTCTGCCGACCAATACATCCCGTTTGAATACACGTTTGACAGCCTCACAATTATGAAAAAATCCGGCTCTGGCAGTGTCATTTTGCAGGCAAACGTCGCCATTAACGGTGACCTGACTGTCTATCACGGCACATTGGATTTGGGCCGATTTACCGCCAATCGTTCCATCAGCGGCGGCACCTTTTACTTGATATACGGAGCTAACCTGTTGATCGGGGATACAGATGGCGGTACTACACATTTTCCTGCAAATTACATGTCCTACAGCCTCGACGCGGATAGCACGGTGAATTACAATGGGGCCGATCAGACCGTCTCGGTCCAGCGCTATGGCAATCTGGTCTTTTCCGGCTTCGGCTCGAAATTAATGGCTGCCGCGACGCTTGTATGGGGCAATTTGGCCATCGATTCTCCCAGCCCTGGCGCAGTCTCGGTGATGCTGGGTAATTCCTTTCCCGTTAGCGTGGGGACCCTCACCTTGGGCGGACTAGGGCGAGTTAATGACACTTGGGGGTCCACCCTTTCTCCGGCCACCTACACAAACAACACCTTTTTCAATCAATACTTCCCCGGTATTCTAATCGTAAGTCAGGATACGCGGTCCATGCCGTCCGTGAACCAGTGGCCGACGGTCAGCACCGGGATCACCTACGGCCAGGCCGTCACGAACGCGACGCTGACGGGCGGCAGTGCATCGGTGGCCGGCACCTTCAGTTATACCACGCCAACCACCTTTCCGCCCGCCGGCACACCCAGTGAATCAGTGACCTTCACGCCCGCGGACACCACGAGCTATTTGACTCCCTTGCCCAATTCTGTGACTGTTACGGTGGCCAAAAAGGCGCTGTCGGTGCAGGGCATTACGGCACCGTCCACGGTTTATGACGGGACGACGACAGCGAAGTTGGGGGGCGCGGCGTCGTTGCTGGACGCGGAGGCCAAGGGGACTGGAACGACGAGTGACGGCAGGCCCTTTACGGGCGATAGCGTTAGCTTGGATGGAACGTCTGCGGGCCTGCTGGACTCGAAAGATGTGGGCCTACGTGGCGTGACCGTTAGCGGCAACAGCATTGGCGGCCCCGATTCGGGCAACTATACCTTGAACCAGCAAACCGGTTTGTCGCAGGAGATCACGCCCAAGGCGCTGAGCGCAACGAATAATTTGGTATTTGCGGCGAGCAAGGTCTATGACGGGACGAATACCGCGACCCCCACCTCCGGCCCGGCCGCGTTGCAGACGGCGGAACCGGCGGGCACAGGCACGACTTCGGATGGCAAACCTTACAGTCTGGATACGGTGGACCTGACGGGGACGGCGGGTTATGCCTACAACAGCAAGGATGTGGCCACCGCATCGACAATCACTGGGAGCGGTTTGTCGCTGACGGGCGGCGACAGCGGGAATTACACGCTGACGGCGCCAAGCTTCACTTCCAAAACGATCACGCCCAAGGCGCTGAGCGCAACGAATAATTTGGTATTTGCGGCGAGCAAG
>JBAXTC010000991.1:0-2505 GCA_037130375.1 Verrucomicrobiota bacterium
CAACCGCAAGAAGTCTTGGAAGTCGCGCGGCAGCGGGATCATAGGCGTGTGCAGTTTGGCGCAGCAGTTCCACTCCTTCAAGCCGTTTTACCACGGGCTGTCGGCGCCAGAACCGCACATTGCTCCCGCTGTCGTGCATATCCATTACCGTGATCTTCGCCCGATTGACGCGCGCATTCCTGGCCAGTGGCGATACCATAGGACAACCTCGACATGCTCACGGACGATTGCACGCACAATTTACTTTATCCGCGGCATCTTTCACGCCGTGCCCCTCAATGCACGGTTCACCCGCGCAGCGCTCAGTACGAGCGGGTGCGCAAAAAAGCAAATTCTTGAGCGCCAAGGTGAAAATATGATGTCTCACCATCCTGCCGCCCGCGCCGCTGGCGCAACTGCGCCCTATCGGTCTGGCCCGAGGGCAGTTCATCGTGCCCGATGACTTCAACGCCCCGCTGCCGGAGGAAGTTTTGCAGACGTTTGATGGCCAATGAAAATCCTGCTGATTAGTCAAACACTGAATCAAAATGCGGTTCCTCGGGGGGCGCCCTTTTGATTTGAAGGCAACCTCATTGTCCCGTACGGTTGTTACATGACAGCGATCGAAATCATTGAAGAAATAAAGCGCCTACCTGAAGCTGAACAGAATCGGGTCATTCAATTTGCTCGAAACGCCGACGAAAACCGTCAGCTTAGCCCCGATGACCTGGGCAAACTGGCCAGGCAAATGGTCGAAGCGAAAACCCCTGTGGAAGCCGACCGCCTGAAAGAAGAGATTGTGCGCGGATTCTACGGCGGCCAGTCTCATGCCTAAAATCCGTCGCGCCCAATTGCCTGGCCCTCTGCTGGTGCATCTGTTGACCCGGATGCGTCAACGCAACATTTCGCACGAACAAATCAGCCTACTGGCGTGCTGGCTCGACACACAACCCGAAGTGCCGGACGGCAAATGGTTCAAGAAATTGTCCGGCCTGACCGTTTGCGGTGAGGGCGAACTTATCAAAACCTTTTTGCAGCCGGGACAAATCGCCACCGGCGAAGAATTGAGTTAAGCAATTCGCGCCCAGGATGCCTTCAAAGAGGCACATGGGAATCGTCATATCGCTTGCAGGAAAGGTGTCTTTCACCTGCCCCATTGATGTGGTATCCGGGCGGGGTCAACCGGTTTGAGCCAGGCGCTCGCCTTGGCCAGCGAGGACCCTCCGCCGGGCGACGGAACAGCAATCAAATATTCCCACCACTCCCTTACCGCCTTTTCCAGGTCGGTCGCTGACAGATGACGATTCCGGCCTTTCGGTGTCGCGTCCTCATATATCTTATCCCAATTGTTGGGGTCGTAAACTTCAAAAAAGACTTGGTCATCTACGACTCGGTAACCCTTGACCACCAGGAAGTGCCCGTCCGCGTAGTCGTAGAAGCGCCCGGTGCGTTCCTCGCTCGCGTCGTTCTGGGTGAGATATTTGGTGTTAAGACACAGAATCACCAGGTTGCTTTCATTCAATACGCCTTTGAGCTGAGCTGTGCCGGTAAAGACACTGGTCGTAAACGGAGCGGAATTCAGATACAGGTAATCGAAAATATTGGAGGTCCACCACCAGCCGCCGCCCATAGGATAGGTATTGCGGGCATCTTCGGCGGTCTTGCTGAAGCTCTGGTCCCGCCATTTCAGCGCCATCGTGACGGAGGAGGGGCCGCAATTCGCGTTGGAATTCGTGCCGGTGTGCGCCTGATCAATGTACCATTCGTATCGGCGATCCATGTGGACGTACGTGTTCTGCGTGGTGCCCAACCCCCAAGCGCTCAGCGATGGCGCTTCGTAGTAATACCTCCAGTCGTACCAAAATGAGCGGTTGGTGAACTCCAACACCCTGAAAAGCCCCAGGCCTCCGGCGGCGGGAACCGACACGCTCGTCACACTCTCGGTCGCGGCGGACAAGGGAAGCGCATCGCTCCAGAATCTCCCGCCAGCGGTCGTGTTTGACTGGACCTGATAGGAACCGCCGACGGCCGTCTCAACGAGCAGGCGGATTTGAGCGTTGGTCATCGAAACGCCGATAATCCGACCGCCGGATTCCGTAGCGTTCGCTGAATTCACCAGCCCCAGACCGAGCAGCAAAATGGTGTAAAATGATAGGAATTGGCTTTTGACGGTGCGCGGGCCAGGGAGAATTGCTTTTGATGTATTTTCCATAATGCCGTGAACTTAGGTTTCTTTGGACAGGCTGCAATTTACAATCGAGGATGTCCACAACTTAGTTGGTGATGCCAGCACCATGTGCGCATCTCAGATTTTTCCAAAACCACCACCCTGGGTAATTGGAGCGCGGACATTCTTGTCCGCTCCCGGAGCTCAGTCAACCCCGAATCGGACATTCTTGTCCGCTCCCGGAGCTCAGTCAACCCCGAATCGGACATTCTTGTCCGCTCCCGGAGCTCAGTCAACCCCGAATCGGACAGGAATGTCTGCGCGGGCGCAGGACAGAATTCTTCGAGAGCAATATCTCA
>JBAXTC010000992.1:0-2494 GCA_037130375.1 Verrucomicrobiota bacterium
GCTTCAACCCGTGCCGCTTTGCCAAGATCACAAGGTGCGCATCGGTCGTGTCTTTTGGACCTGTCTCTGGCACGGCGGTGCCGTCCACATCGTCCGCCAGGAAATGATGTCCGGGACGGCCGTGTAACTTTGCTAGCGTCTCCTGAGTTTCGTTCCAGTTCGCCCGGTAGGCAGCGCTTAGACTAATCCGGACAAACCCCAGCTCAACAATTGCAGTGGTGTAGAACTGATCCACTGCGCCAATCCAGCGTTTAGCGGCAGGGTGCTCGGGGTGGGTCGTCCAGCGCGAAGCCAGCATCAAGTTTACATCCAGCAGCCAGCTCATGGCCAATCTTCCAACATCCGCTTAATGTTCTCCGTCGTCATGAGAGGCGCGCCGGGCGGCGCTTCGAGAAATGCGTCGTCACCCTCTCGCACGAGGTGGGCCTTTCGCGGCTGCGGATCCGACACACGCAGATGTGCGGCGAGAAATCGGAATAATTCCTCTTTCTGCTCCGGCGGCAACGCCTCGGCCGCCGCTTCAACATCGAGTAACTTGCTCATGCGTAAACCCTAGCACCGTTGGTTCCGCGGCTCAAGCTGGATGGAGATTGGAGGCATGAGACCAGCTTAGGGTCAATGCCGTATAGGAATTCAAGGAGAGATTGTATCTACGGAATAGCGAGCCGGTTCATTGCGGTATGTGTTTTTGCGCAGGCGTGGCCAACTGCTTACCGGTTGACGCAAGGCTCTCGGGCAAGAGCGCTGCCGACGTTTGGGGATAGCCATATCGGCGATTCGTCGCAAAGAGCGGCGAACTACCAAACGCACCTGAGAGGGCGTCAACAGGTCCGCCGAAACCTCCAGGAATTGCCACAATCCTTGCACCACCTGCAGCGTTTTGATAAAGCTGATCCGCAACACGCCAACTGCACCCACTGCAGCGGCCTCGACGCGATAATCCACTAACACCGCATAGGCCAGGATCAGCGCGGCGATCTCTTGGATGGCTGTCAATGGTGTGTGGCTCTGCAGGCAGGGGGTCGAACGCATATCCACCTTCAATTCCTTGTAAAAGATCTCCTGTTCCCAGCGCCGAGCATACAGCGCCAGCAACTCTGCCGCCGGAAAGCGGCGCCAGTCCAATAGACTGGTCCAAAAACGCACCTTGGTGGCGGGTCCACGCTCCCCACGCCGCACTGAACCCTGGATCTCGCGCACCAGGCGCGTGCCCTTGGCCGAACGAATCTCCACCAACGCGCTACCATCTGCATACACCTCCAGCAACCGCCGCTTGAGATTGGCTTTGACCTGTGCCAGGAAATGCCGCTGCCCTTGCGCAGGCAAGCCGACCAGCACTTTGCCCACCCCGTAGTAACGGTCGCTGATGAGCAGGCTCCGCTCCGGTTGGGCTGACAACACCTGCTGGGCTAACACCATCTCCGATTCCCCGGCGGCACCTAAAGCTGCGGCCAGGGGATTGTGCAACCCCAGTTCCACCATTACAGCCACGCCCACCTTGGGAAACGCCGCGCGGCCACGACGGCTTTGCGCCTTGCGCATTTGCTTTTTGACCTGGGGTGTGTTGGTGACCGAAAACAGACTGCCATCTACGCCGCACAACCGCAGGCCGTGGTAAAACGCTTCCGGATGTCTGGCGGGGTCGGCCTTGGGTTTGAGGGCCGCCCGCAACAACTGATCGAAGAGTTCTGGCGGCAAGAGTGCCCGCCGCTGCGCCAGGGCCCCATCGGTAATGTCTTTGCCAGTGAGTTGTTTGACATGTTGAGCCAGAGTGCCAGCCTCGGCCATCACATGAAAGACCAAGCCTTGGATCAGTTCCAGTTGAGTGGTCACGGGGGGCCGACGGCGACGCACGCCACAATGAAGAAAGATCGCATAAATCAATGCCCATGGAATTAATTCATTGAACAGAGTTTTGAAGGCACCTGAGGAAATCGCAGTTTTGTTTCGCATCCCTATGGTAATAGGGAAAGATGTTCCATAGTACAAGGCAATAATTGCCTAGTGTCGCCTTAGGCACACTTATTTCCTCTCACTCGACCACTCGGCGAATTCCTATACGGCATTGAGCTTAGGCATGAGCGACGGCGTCAATTTGGTTGAGATCCACCTGTGCCAGCTCGGGTATCCGGAGTCCGAGGCGGAGGCGAAGAGCGACCCAATCGCTCAGGGCTTCGCGGAGTTCGCGCTGGCACCCGGCGAGAGTCTGGTGTTTCGCCCACACCCCCTGCAAGCCAGGAATCTCGCCCCAATAGGCGCCGTCTTCTTCAAGGATCTCGTATTGGGCCATTTCCATGGCGATGTCGAGGTAATGTGCGAGCATAAGTTCCCAAGTTATCTACAGCCATTTCATCCCTATTTCAAGCCCGAGCGGCGGTTCCAAACGCTGACTGACATCCTGAAAAGCTGAAACGCTGAAAAGCTGACATGCTGAAAACGGAGATCAGAAGTCAGAAGGGTGTTCCCAAGTAGGGCAGCGCGTCCCGCCTGCCTG
>JBAXTC010000993.1:0-2490 GCA_037130375.1 Verrucomicrobiota bacterium
GGCACGGCGGTGGACGCCAGCGGCAATGTCTATGTGGCCGACTACAATAACAACCGCATCCGCAAGGTCACGCGGCTCGGGGTGGTCACGACGCTGGCCGGATTCACCGGTGGCTATCTTGACAGCACGGGCACGGGGGCGCAATTCAACAACCCGGCTGGCGTGGCGGTGGACGGCAGCGGCAATGTCTATGTGGCCGATATGAGTAACCACCGCATTCGCAAGGTGACAGCGGGGGGTGTGGTCACGACGCTGGCGGGCTCGGGTGCCGCTGCCTTTGGCGACGGTACCGGCACGGGGGCGAAGTTCTCCTACCCGACTGGCGTGGCGGTGGACGCCAGCGGCAATGTCTATGTGGCCGATATGGGTAACCAGCGCATCCGCAAGGTGACGGCGGGGGGAGTGGTGACCACCTTTGCCGGGGCAAGTTACGGCTATCTTGATGGCACAGGCACGGAGGCGCAATTCGCAGGCCCGTCTGGCGTGGCGGTGGACGCCAGCGGCAATGTCTATGTGGCCGATAAGAGTAACCAGCGCATCCGCAAGGTGACGGCGGGGGGAGTGGTCACGACGCTGGCGGGCTCGGGTGCCGCTACCTTTGGCGACGGTACCGGCACGGGGGCGAGCTTCAACGGCCCGTTTGGCGTGGCGGTGGATACCAGCGGCAATGTCTATGTGGCCGATGCCGGTAACAACCGCATTCGCCAGGTGACGGCGGCGGGAGTGGTGACCACCCTGGCCGGTACGACTTCAGGCTTCGCAGATGGCCCGGCCGCAACGGCGCAGTTCAACGGCATGACTGGCGTGGCGGTGGATGCCGGCGGCAATGTCTATGTGGCCGATTCGTATAACAACCGCATCCGCAAGGTGACGGCGGGGGGAGTGGTGACCACTATCCTCGCCCAAAGCGGGCTCACGGGCGCGAGCAGCGTGAATGTCAGCCTGCCGGTCACCGGGTTGGCGGCGCAGACCACCTACTACTACCGCGCGCAGGCTACGAACAGCCTCGGCACGAACACCGGTCAGACGCTCAACTTCACCACCCCCAGCACCAACACCGCCCTGGCGAGCCTGGCACTGAGCGCTGGCACGTTGACCCCGGCCTTTGCCGGCAACACCGTGAGCTACACCGCCACGGTTTCCAACGCGACGGCGAGCCTTACCGTCACTCCGACCGCGGCGCAGACCAATGCGACGATCACCGTTAATGGCTCCACGGTCGCTTCGGGCAGCCCCTCCGGTGCGATCACCCTGGTCGTCGGGGCGAACACCATCACGGTGGCCGTCACGGCGCAGGATGGGGTTACGGTGCGGAATTACACGGTCGTGGTGACGCGCCTGCCGGGGGTGCCCACCGCCACCACGGTGGCGGCGACGGCCATCCTCAGCACCGGGGCGACGCTCAACGCGAGCATCAACCCCGGCGGCTATGCGGACGCCTGGTTCCAATACACCACCACCGCGGACTTCTCGGGAGTAGCCTCCGTCAGCACCCTGGCCGGGTCGAGTGACGGCAATGCCGACGGCACGGGCGCGGCGGCGAAGTTCTCCTACCCGGCTGGCACGGCGGTGGACGCCAGCGGCAATGTCTATGTGGCCGATGTGTATAACAACCTCATCCGCAAGATCACGCCGACCGGGGTGGTCACTACGCTGGCCGGTTCGACTCCCGGCTTTGCCAACAACACCGGCGCGTTGGCGAAGTTCAACCAACCGTGGGGCGTGGCGGTGGACGCCAGCGGCAATGTCTATGTGGCCGATTATAACAACAGCCTTATTCGCAAGGTGACGGCGGCGGGAGTGGTCACGACGCTGGCGGGCTCGGGCGTCGCTGGCTTTGCCAACGGCGCGGCTGCGACGGCGCAGTTCAGCTCCCCGAGGGGCGTGGCGGTGGACGCCAGCGGCAATGTCTATGTGGCCGACTACAATAACCACCGCATCCGCAAGATCACGCCGACCGGGGAAGTCACGACGCTGGCGGGATCGGGCGTCGCTGGCTCTGCCAACGGCACGGGCGTGGCGGCGCAGTTCAACTACCCGAATGGCGTGGCGGTGGACGCCAGCACCAATGTCTATGTGGGCGATACGGCTAACTACCTCATTCGCAAGATCAAGCCGACCGGGGAGGTCACGACGCTGGCGGGCTCGGGCGGCGCTGGCTCTGCCAATGGTACGGGCGTGGCGGCGAAGTTCAACTACCCGTGTGGCGTGGCGGTGGATGCCAGCACCAATGTCTATGTGGCCGATCAAGACAACCACTGCATTCGCATGGTGACGGCGGCGGGAGTGGTGACCACCCTGGCCGGATCGACCCCCAGTGGGTCTGTTGACGGCACAGTCGGTGCGGCGAAGTTCTACTCCCCGTACGGCGTGGCGTTGGATGCCAGCGGCAGTGTCTATGTGGGCGATGCGGGTAACAACCGCATTCGCAAGGTGGCGGCGGCGGGAGTGGTGACCACTATCCTCGCCCAAAGCGGGCTCACGGGCGCG
>JBAXTC010000994.1:0-2490 GCA_037130375.1 Verrucomicrobiota bacterium
CCCTGGGTGGCACCACGGCGGAGAACTCCGTCGGCTCGCCTCGCGCGGCCATGGCTCGCTTGTAACTGTTCCAGGCCCACTCCCCGCGCCAGTTCTCCTCGATAAAGAACAGCCCTGCCAGGAGAAGCAAGCCGAGCAGCCAGATAAAGTAGCGCCAGGAATGCAGGAACTCCGCCAGGCTTCCGGCCGCCCGATTCGGGGTCGTCTTGCCATCGGTTGCGGGAAGGCTCATAACGGCAACTGTCTTCCGAAGCAATTCATAGCAGGTTTGACCGTATGCGACGCAATTCGTTTCGCACATTAATCCCGATGCGGACGGGCGTGACGCCTATTGTGAGAACCTGGACATCATCCGCCAGCATGCGCTGCGGGCGGGCATCCGGTTCTGTAACTTCTTCAGCGTTATCAGCCCTGCCGCAACGCCAACTCCCGCGAGGGCTCCCGGCCGTGCCCGACCAGCTCCAACCGGTCCGGGTGCAGAGTCACCACAGCGAAGGCGTTGGTGTCCCCGGTCTCCACCATGCCCTTGAGCGTGATGAACGGGACATCCTCGTGGACTCCGAATGAGCCCGCATGGTTGTGACCGTTGATCCAGGCCACCACATTCCGGTTCCGCTCGACCACCCCCAGCAACGCCTCGGCGTTCCACTCGTTGTGATTGTCCCTGGGAAAGACGGGGTGGTGCGCGAAAACAACCACTTTGCGCTTTGACGCCGCGGCCTGCCGGCAGGTGTCCTCGAACCAGGCCAACTGGCGCTCCCCCACAGCGCCATTCCAGCTCTGGGCGTTGGCGGCGCCCGTGGCGGCCAGGCGGTGCAGCTCGGCGGTGGCCGCGATGCTCTCCTTGGAGTCCTTCGGATGGGAGTAGGGGCTGATGTCGGTCGTATCCAGCATCACCAGGCAGAACGCGCCCGCGCGCACCGAATAATACCGATTCTTCAAGCCGAGCCGCCGCGGCACGCGCGCCTTGAACTCGTCCGGCAGTTCAAAATCGTGGTTCCCCAGCAGGTGCCGAAACTTGTGCCGCGATCTGGACAGCGGCTTCAACACCTCATGGAAGCTCTCCCAGTGCCTGTCAATCAGGTCGCCGAGGTTCACGCACCCGTCGAGGTCGAGGCCGTTGAAATGCTCCACCGCTTCCGCAAGTTTGCCGATGGACTTGCGGTAGAATCGGGTCTTCGAGGACTCGATGTCCGCAAACTGCGGGTCGGCCACCAGCCCGAGCCTAAGCTTCGGCGCCCGGCTGGCCCCCATCAGCAAAGGAGCTGCCACTGTAGTCGCAACCGAGGCGGCAATGAATCTGCGGCGAGAAAGCATACGGGGAAGCTATGTCTTCAAAATGATGCCAGAAGTCAGCACCGACCCGGGCACTGGCACAGGCCGGGCCCGCGAGCGTCACGTAAGGCACTCAGAAGCCGGGGGGGATTTTCGCCAGCCAGGAGGCGGGCGGGTCTTCGGACATGGTGTAGGCGTCTTTCCACCGCCTGGCGTTGATCCATGCGCCGTGACCATCGGCGAAAGCGACGTTCGCTCCGTCGCGCCCGTGTCCGTTATACGGGTTAGGCCAGTTTTCATAGGGGAAAACGGTCCCCTGGTCTTCCACGGCATCGAGCATGATAAAGATGTCCACCGGCCCGAACTTCATATCCTTCAAGGGAAGATTGATATGCGCGTAAGCGTTGACCGAGTTGAGCGTCTTCCGAGGGAAGGCGGGCGGAGGCGAACTGCTGCTGCTGTTGTTGTGCCAGTTGCCGTATTGCTCGTAGCTGTGGCCATAAAGACCGTTGGCGGCACCGTCGGTCCGGCTCTTGGCGTTGTTATTCAGGTCGGTGTACTTGGTCATGATCTCGCCGTTGATCAGCGCCTGGTATTTGTTCGTGTCCCGGATGACATTTTGCGTGCCGGGACAGAGGAAGGACTTGAAGCTCTTCATGTAGGTCGGGTAGAGCCAGTTCAGGTCGTCTTCCCCCTGCTGCTGGCCCGGCTGCGAGTCGGGGTAATAAGTGCCCACCAGGTTCTTCTTCGCGTCGTCTTCCGCATACATCTGGCTGCTGAGGCCGATCTGCTTGAGGTTGTTGAGGCAGGAAAGCCTATTGGCCTTATCCTTGGCCTTGGCCAGGGCCGGCAGCAGCAAGGCGGCGAGGATGGCGATGATCGCGATGACCACCAGCAGTTCGATCAACGTGAACCCTCTTACGCGTAAAGGCAGCATCTTCATAGGTTCTCTGTCGGCTTAAGTCATGTCAGCCCATCCGACGGGTGACATGGCTCCGATAGCTACTGAACCCTCTCATGGATTGTCGGGGAGGTCGAGCACTTTCGCGTGGTGGGGTGCCCGATTAAAAAGACGAGAACTCTTGTTGACAGGGCGGGCAACCCGGGAACATGTTCTACTCGGCATCAACTTATAACCGCCAAAGTTATGAAGAGAATCCTTTCCGCAGCCCTCTCCGCCTTAATCGCTGCCGGCACCTTCCCATCCGCCCGCGG
>JBAXTC010000995.1:0-2483 GCA_037130375.1 Verrucomicrobiota bacterium
ATTTCTTGAAACCACCCTGGACTTGACGTTTGTGTGGATGCGGGATAGTCCCTTGAGGAGTGATGCACTTTGAATATCTCAAGCTCTCGGGCTGGGAGTCGTGTTGTCATCACCACTGAATGGCATGAAATGTTTTGACCCAAAATACAACGATCTCCCCAAGGCCGAACTCCATTGCCACCTCGAAGGGGCGATTCGCACCGCAACCATCATCGACATTGCCCGGGAATACGGCTTGGAACTGCCCGCTTACGATGTCGCCGGACTGAATCCGCATGTCAAAGTCTTTGACCAACTCAGCAGCCTCGCGGCGGTGCTGGAAGCCTTCGGCATCGCGCGACGCTGCATTGTTTCCCCGGCGGTGGTGGAGCGCATCGCCGACGAGATGTTCGAGGATGCCAATCGGCAGAACATTAAGCTGATCGAGGCCCGTTTCTCGCCAGATTGGGCGTTTAGCGGCCACAAACTCAACTGGGACGAAGCGCTGGCGGGAATTCTGCGGGCCAAACAACGCGCCGCCACCCGATTCGGCATGGCGATTGGCCTGATCGCCATCACGTCGCGCAGCATGGGCCCTGGGTCTTGCGAAAAGACGGTGGACTGGGCCATCCGCTGGAAGGATCACATCCAGGGCATTGACCTGGCTGACACCGAAACCGAGCACGCGATCCAACATTTCATCGGGCCGATTTTGCGGGCGAAGGAGGCGGGACTCAAGGTGACCGTCCACTCGGGGGAGGACACGCCGGCTTCGGCGGTGGTCGATGTGATTCGCGCCGTGGCCCCCGACCGGATCGGGCACGGCACGCATCTAATCGATGACATGGCCGCGATCGACCTCGTCAGGGCGCGAGGCATTACGCTGGAAATGAATCCGTGGAGCAACTACCTGACAAGTTCGGTACAGCGAATCGAAGATCATCCGCTCAAACGGATGTTCGATCTGGGCGTCAAGGTCACGATCAACTCGGATGACCCGGAAGTGCTGGATACCAACCTCAATAATGAATACCGGATTGCCCACGAAATCCTCGGCATGAGCCTGGAGGACATCGGCGTGTGCAATCGGTATGCCATCGAGGCGTCTTTTCTGCCTGAAGAACAGCGGCAAGCCGTCCTGCGGAAGTATTTTTCCTGAGAGCGTGTATGGACACTCGCCGGTCGCACTGCTAGATTGCGGCTTCTTTAGGACGCGAAATGGATTACAAGAACACGTTAAATCTGCCGCAAACCGACTTTCCGATGAAGGCCGACCTGGTCACGCGGGAGCCGGCGCGGTTGAACCAGTGGGAAACCACCGGGCTTTATGCCCGCATCCAGGCCCGGCGAGTCGGCGCGGAAAGATTCGTGCTGCACGATGGCCCGCCCTTCGCCAACGGCGATGTCCACATCGGCACCGCGTTGAATAAGATCCTCAAAGACATCATCATCAAGTACAAGACCTTGCGCGGCTTCCATGCGCCTTATGTGCCGGGCTGGGATTGCCACGGCCTGCCCATCGAGTTCAAAGTAGCCCAAGACATGCGCAAAGCCGGCGATACCACGTCGGACGCCGTCACGATCCGCAAGGCGTGCGAGGCCTACGCGCACAAATACATCGACATCCAACGCGCGCAATTCAAGCGGCTGGGCGTGCTCGGCGACTGGGATCATCCCTACCTCACGCTGGCCAAGGAATACGAAGCGAACGAGTTGCGCCTGTTCGCCGACATCGTGGAGCAGGGTTTCGTTTATCGCGGCAAGAAACCGGTCTATTGGAGCATCCCGTGCCGCACCGCGCTGGCTGAAGCCGAGGTCGAATACAATGACCACGTCAGCCAAAGCGTGTACGTGAAGCTCCCGGTGGCCGGCCATCCGGCAACGTTCATCCTCATCTGGACCACGACCCCCTGGACGCTGCCGGCAAACCTGGCGGTGGCCTACAATTCGACGTTCAACTACTCGGTGGTCCAGGTGGGTGACGAGCATTACATCGTTTCCGCCCTGTTGCTGTCGGCGGTGGCTGAGAAGTGCGGCTGGCAAGGGTATCAAATCGTCCGCAGCCTCGATGGCGGTCATCTGGGCCAGCTCGAATATCAGCATCCTTTTTGCAACCGCACAGGAAAGCTCCTCGCGGGCGATAATTTTGTGGACAACGCCACAGGAACCGGGTTTGTCCACCTTGCGCCGGGTCATGGCCTGGACGACTACCAGCTCGGCACGAAGCACGGGTCGCCGATTTATTCGCCGGTGGACGATGACGGAAAACTCGCCCACACGAGCGACCTTCCGCAAGAACAACAAATGCCGGTTGAAATGGTGGGGAAGTCCATTCTGGAGAAGCACGGCAAGAGCGACGCAAACGAGGCGGTGCTGCACGAGCTGCGCGTCCGCAACGCCCTGCTGCACCAGGAGAATTATCATCACAGCTATCCGCACTGCTGGCGGAGCAAGACGCCGATCATCTTCCGGGCCATGGACCAGTGGTTCATCGAGATCGACCA
>JBAXTC010000996.1:0-2479 GCA_037130375.1 Verrucomicrobiota bacterium
CTCCATCACTCCATCACTCCATCACTCCATCACTCCATCACTCCATCACTCCATTCCTCCATTCTGGTTGTTAGATCGGCAGGAGAATGCGAAAGGCGGTCCCTTTGCCAGGTTCGCTTTCGACCTCAATTTTGCCGTGGTGCGCCTCGACGATCATCCTGCATTGGAACATGCCGATGCCGAAGCCGCGCTTTTTCGTGGTTTGAAACGGGCGGAAGAGGGAGTTGCGAACAAACTCAGGACTCATTCCGGAACCGTTGTCGGCCACGGCCAAGACCGCCCAGCCATTCCTCCGGCTCGTTTCGATCCGGACACGGCCGCCCGGGCCGATGGCGTCCCTGGCGTTGAGCAGGAGATTGGTGACGACGTTTTGAATTTGGGTCGGGTCGAGACGCATTTTGGGCAGCGGGCGCAGTTCTCTGACCAGTTCCATTGGCGGTTGCTCCCCGAGGCAGTTGAGCGCTTCGGTGGCCAGTTCATTCAAATCACATTCAACCGGGTGGATGGAGAGTTCCTGGCGCAAGAAGCTGAGTCGGGCGATGAGTTCGTTGATGTGGGCGACGGTTTTGGCAATCCCACGCAGGGCATCTTCTCTGAATTGCCGATCCTGGTAATGCACCGGCAGATTCTGCAGCATGAGCGAAAGGGTCGAGGCCGTGTTCTTCAGGTCGTGGACGAAGAAGGCGGACATGGCCTGGAAGGCTTCCAATTGCCTGGCCTGCGCGAGTCTTTGCGACAGCCGGATGTTCATCAGGCTGGCGGCGGCCTGGTCACCCAAGGATTTCAGCAGGTCAACATCCTGGGTCGAGTAGGGCACTCCCCCCACGCGGTCCCCGAGCATCAGCACTCCGAGCAACTCGCCGCCGGTGATCATCGGAACGCAGATGCGGTTTCCGCCTTGCTGAGGGAATTGATCGGGCTGCAGCCGGCGGAGGGCGGACGCCCAGTTTTCCTTGGATGAATCCAGGTCAACCGGTTCAGGATGGAGGGCGAGGGCTGCGACCACTTGGGCGGCCTCGGCCGTGTCCAGTTGCAGTTGGGCGGCCGTGGCGTCCGAGAGCGAAGTGGAAGCGGCAAAAGCCAACCCGCTGCTCCGGTCATCCACGACCCAGACGGTCACCGAAAGGGCTTGGAAGATGTCGGACACGAGCCGGGTGATGGCACCGCACAGGTCGGCCTGCTCGACGCGACGGGTGGTGGCTTCCGTGAAGGTGCGCCAAACGGCACGATAATCATGCAAGGGCCTTTGAAAGTGGCGGCTGACAAAGCGCTTCGTATGAAGCCGCACCCGATCCGATAGCAACAGGAGAGTGAGCAGCACCAGTAAAACCAGCACGACGAACGTCTTGAGGCTGAAGGAAGCATCGCCGCCCAGGAAGGTTACGACCTGGGCCAGCACACCGACAATCAAGAGGTAGGCCCCGGCCAGCGTTATAGTGAGCGAGCCATGGAGGACCGATTGTGACGGGAAGACGTTCACTCCAAAATGGCCGGCCCGCAAAAGCGAGCGCAGAACGAGCGCACAGGCGAGCAGGAGCGCACCGGAATTGACGCCCTGGAGCGCAGGGTCAACGGCGCGGAACAGCAGGGCCTGGCTGCTGGAGTAGGCGCGGACCACGAACAAGACCCCCAAGCCCAGAAGCATGAATTTGATTCGCCAGCGCATGGTGCCGACCGCCGCGCGGTAGGTGTGCTCGAGGTTCATCAAGACCAGCAACGCACTGAGCAGAAACAGGAGATTCAGGGCCAAACCGGGCACGCCCAGGCGCAGGATCCACGGACCGAACGGTCCGGTCGGGTAATCCAGGACAATCAACCGGTCATAGAAGCCGATCGCCAGCCCGACGGGCAGAAGGAACGCGGCCACGAGGCCAAACCGCCACCGGGCCAGGCTCGCGTGCGCATCGCCGCGCGCGTAACTCAGGCTGAAGAACAGCCATGTCGCCGGCAGGAATGCCATGGTCACAAACCGCCAATTCTGCCAGTAAAGCAGATTGTCCTTCGACGAGGCATCGGCAGCGAAGCCGGCAAAAAGGCCCTCGATCGCCAACACCGCCATTCCGGCGGCGAAAGACCAGTGGACCAGCGAGCGCCGCCCGAGCCAGCTAACAGACAAGGCCATGGCCCCGCTGAGAACGGCGCTGGCGAACGCGAGAATGGCGATGGTAGCCATTTAGGGGAAACGCTGAAATGCTGAAATGCTGAAATGCTGAAACCGAAACCGGAGAGCGGAAATTACCATGCCAAAAGCTGAAACGCTAAAATGCTGAAACCGGAGAGGGGGGATTACCATGCTAAGAGCGGAAAAGGGGAAACGCTGAAATGCTGAAATGCTGAAATGCTGAAACCGAAACCGGAGAGGGGGCATTACCATGCTAAGAGCGGAAAAGGGGAAACGCTGAAATGCTGAAAAGCTGAAATCGGGTGCGCATCTCAGATTTTTCCAAAACCACCACCCTGGGTAATTGGAGCGCGGACA
>JBAXTC010000997.1:0-2475 GCA_037130375.1 Verrucomicrobiota bacterium
GCAACTCTGTTGACTCTGTTGTCTCCTGTGAGGGATGCAAAATGCCATTCATGCCGCTCCTAACGCGAGGTAGTTGTTACCTTTGGGCGATCGTGGTCTTGCCTGAGCGCCGAACGTCGGCGAGCCAAGCGGTGGGGACGGCGCGCCAGGTTTCCTGCAACCGGTTTAGCCAAAAAGGTCTTGCGAACATGCAGGCGTATCGCCCTTAAAGTCGGACTTTTTGTAAAGTGGCACTGCTTTTGGAAGGCGGGATAATCTTCAACTCTCTCCAGCGGCTTCATGGGGGCGCTAGTGGTGGTTTGTCTTCCGTTATTCTGTTCTTCTTCCTTCCACCTTACTGCGTCCCTTGGCTCCACACGATCGTTACGCGCTTCCTCTGTTGACAAGGTTCCCCTGACAGGCCCTTACAGTGAAAAAAAGCTGCCAATTTTCCAGCACCGACAGCGGATGTCACAGGGGGTGTGGTAAAGTAAGCACATCATGAAGCTTAGAAACGACAGTCAAAGAGTTCGCGAGAAGCTGGTAGGTTCCGTCAGACCCGGCCCAACCGAGGGACCTGTCCGCGAATGGCAGCCGCCTCTCGCGGAGGCCGCAAGGGGCGCTCCTTCCGATGCGGAGAACAAAGAAATCCTTCGGCTCATTCGTAATTCCACATGGGAGCATTCAAGCTGCGCCCTGCGGCGTGGGCGATATGGCATGGACGATTACGGGCAGTTGGGCCGCTTGCTGTCTGAGACCAGGAGGGCTATCCTTATGGCCCGCAATTGCCCCGAATTGCGTCCCACCAACACAAGCCACTTCCACTCCCTGGCCCACGAGCCAGCCCCCGATCTGTAGGCCGGCAGCCAGGCAACACATCATTTCAGATTTGAAGCAGGAGGGCTGGAAGGAAAGCGATCGGTTCCCCAAAAATGAGCAAGATTACAAAAGCATGGGATTGTTTTAACCGACTCAAGAACCTTAACCAAAGGGCACGCCCGCCAGTGGAGGGCGACTCGAACGAAAGCAAGAGAGCAAGCGAACACGTTAGATAAGAAACAGATCGATTATGACACCCCAATCCCATTTTATTAGACTAAAGTCTGGACGAATGATACGACCGGTGGAGATTCTCCAATGGCGGACCTACCTCGGTCGTCTGGCCGGGATTCCTCACCGGGAGACCAATAACCACTTGCTGGTCGAAGCCACGAAGATTGCGGCGGACAAACTGGCGGCTGAGACGCCCGTGGCTTTAATCCAGCCGCGGCGGCGCAAAATCAAAGGGCCGCGCGTTGGAAACAATCAGCCCCCAAGGCAGTATGAGCGGCTGCCTGGCACGACTTGTTGCGCGGTTTTTGAATCCCCGAAACCCGCAAAAAGCGAAGCCGGAGACGGATCGAGCCTGATAGTCGTATGGCTGCAGGATGATTGGGCAATGCCAATAGCGGCTGGCGTCTTGAAACTAATTCGCGGCATTGACTGGGATGCTCAAGCCAAAGACTGGCATTTTTAGCCCCGGAGCGAAAAATACAATTCCCGCTATGGACAACGAACCTTGCCAGCAAACACTCACGCCTCCCCCTGCCGCAAAAGAAAAGACCTTGCTCACGGATGCCGCGGCGAAAGGTATCGCAACGCAAGTCCTGACCGTTCCAGAATTTGCTTCGGCCGCGGAGGTTGCCGCGTTTTCCGACCAATTGATCTCCGTCTTGGAAAACAAACCCAAGTCGGTAACACTCCGGCTCATCGTCCCCCACCACCTCCAGCCTGACTCGGCATTGATTTTAGAGGCAGTCCTGGCCTCCCGGGGCGGGGGGATGCCCATTACCAACGAGGCGTGGTCGCCGGTGTTGGGTCCGAGCGTGCTCCTTTGGCTGAAAGGCAACGTGCGACTTATCCGGCGCACAGATTATCTTTACTTTCGGTTGCTGAGTGAAGCGAAGCGTCGGAAGCAGCACCGCCCACTTTGGGAAGATGATTTCAACTTTATGGATGGCTACGCTGAACCGGGGATCAACCTGTGCGTCACCGATTACGAGACCGTCCTGCGCCCGGTCGGTGAGTATCTGCCCGTGGACCAGTTGGCGGACAAGATCATCACCCCGGATATGCTTAAAGAATTGGGTTTGCTGGGGGGCGGGCCTCTGGACGACCTGCTGGAAGAATGCATGGCTCCGGAGAGCGTCGTAGATGCGCGGGGATCCCAACCCGAAGATTCAAAATGAAACCCCGATGCACCACTGGGATGCCAAAGCGATTATCCTCATCTGATTCTACCCAACAGCTATAGACCGAAGTACTTCAGGTACCCTTTGGAAGCCGAGTTTTATTCCAACTGAAAGTGCGCAGGTGTTGCGTGTGCTCTGGGCTGCTCGCGGTGAAGCCGTTTGCGCTGCGACCCGCGCAAGTAATCGCCTCAATAAGTACGGAATTGGCTGCGCCGGGAGCCAAAGCGCCGTCGCCGCTAAGCGCTCTGCCGGCGCACTCCATAAT
>JBAXTC010000998.1:0-2469 GCA_037130375.1 Verrucomicrobiota bacterium
GGGAGTGGTGTTGGGATTGGTATGGGGGGTATTCGAGTGGCTCGCAGACCGACCCGCGTGGTCCCACATCAGGCTCGGCCCGTGTGTTTCGGGGCGGCGGTTGGTCCTACGGCGCGGTCTTCTGCCGGGCGGCGTTTCGCGGCGGCAACTACCCGGCGTACAGCCTCAACGGCGTCGGGTTCCGCCCCGTCCTGCCCCCAGGTCAGCCATGAGCAGGGCAGCGAGAGCGGAGCAGGCGTGGCGGAGCGAGTGGAGCGAGGGACGCCTGCCTGCGGAGCGAGTATGAAAATGGTAAACGTATGCGATTGGAAAAAGAGAAGCCCGCGCAGCGGTCGCGATTTTTGGTGGAGCGCCGACATTCTTGTCGGCCCGGTGGGTGGCACGTCGGTTCGCGAAAAAGCCGACAAGAATGTCGGCGCTCCTATGAGAGTCCGTGATTAAGATATGCAACTGAAACTGTTCATACTGCCAGTGAAGAGCTTGGACGCGGCCGAGGCGGAGATGAACGCGTTCTTGCGTTCACACCGGGTCCTGGCGGTGAAGAAGGAAGCTCGTGGTGGACGGGGAGAGCTCGTTCTGGAGGCGCAAACCCGAGAAGCTCCGCCGGCCCAGCCCGCCGAACCTCACACTCAATCAACGATGACTGGTGAACTATGAAGATCCAACCGCCCCTTACACAATCCCAACGCACCCCAAATCAGGGCCCGCAACCTGGCGGGCGCCAGATCAGGCCCTCGAGGCCCTGCGCTTCCAGATTCACCACTCCCAGCGGGTGGGGTGGTGCCGGTGCCGCCCAGGTCAGGATGCTCCTGCTCGCGGCCGCCGTCCTGGCCCTGGCCCTGCCTCGCGTCCTCGCCGGTGAATCGTACGCGGCCTACATCGGTCCAGTCGCGATGGACACGCGCCTGGTCCCGACGATCGTTGAAGAGCCCCGGAGCGTGACGAAGCTGATCGGTGAGACGGCCACGTTCAGCGTGACCGTCACTGGCACGCCGCCCTTCTCCTTCCAATGGCGCTGCAACGGCACCAACCTTGCCGACGGCAACCGGATCAGTGGTGCCCGAACCAGCACCCTCACCATCACGAGCGTCCAAAGCCAGGACTATGGCTTCTATACGGTGGCCGTGAGCATTCCTCGGGGTGGTGTGACCAGCGCGCCCGCCTGGCTCCGGGTGCTTTCCGTGGAACATCTGAGCCTCTCGGTGTCGAACCAGACCTCTGCGCGCTTCGACTTCACCAACGCGGCTTGGGTCGAGATCACGTTGACCGCGGATTTCCCCAACGCCCTGATCTTCTACACGCTGGATGGTTCGCCACCCAGTCCGGCGTCCGGCTTCTACTCTGGCACGCTCATCCTCAGCAACACGGTCGTCGTCCGCGCGATTGCTTTCAATCCGGTGGATTTCTCGTCCGTAGAGATGGCCCCGGCGGCGGTCAATCTTTGGACAGCGTTCCACCTGCTGGCCACGGCCACGGCCGGCGGCGCGGTCGCCTTGCAGCCGCCGGGCGGTTTCTACCTGAGCAACACCGTGGTCACCTTGACGGCGCTGCGGGAAGCGGGCTGGGAGTTGCTCAGTTGGACCGGGGACGCCGGCGGCACATCCAACCCCCTGAGTTTGCTGATGGACCGGGACAAGAGTGTGACGGCGCAGTTTGGTCCGAGTCCGGTATTCACGCTAACCGTCATGACGGCGGGCGGTGGAGCGGTTTCGGGGAACACCCAAAGCAACTATTTCCGGGGAACGGCGGTCAATCTGAGCGCCGAACCGGCGCCGGGCTGGACGCTCCTGAACTGGATGGGCGATGCCAGCGGGACCAATCCCAAAGCCAGCGTGACGATGGATCGGCCCAAGGAGGTCCAAGCCGTTTTCGGCACGACGTGCAACACCACCGTGCTGGGACAAGGCGCGGTGGTGAGGAATTTGGGAACGGGCCTGGTCCCCTTTGGCGCCGTGGTGCGGCTGACCGCGATCCCGCAGCCGGGGTATTATCTTGGGCTGTGGGGCAACGCGGCCAGCTCGGTCGTCAACCCGCTCGATTTCACGGTGACGAACGCCAATCCGACGGTTGGGGCCTTTTTCCTGCCGCTGGGCGCGAACCAGGCAGCGCTGACGGTGCTGGAGCAGGGCGCTGGCGTCGTCGCCCGCGAGCCGGAGGCCAACGCCTACACCAAGGGCCAGGCGGTTCGGTTGACGGCCCAGCCGTTTCCGGGACAAGCCTTCCTGGGGTGGACGGGGGACGCCAGCGGCACCCAGAATCCGCTAACGGTGACGCTCACCACGAACAAGACGATCACCGCGACCTTCACGCACCGGCTCGGTCTGACCATCCAACCGTGGCCCGGACCAACGCAGCGCCGGGGATTCTTGTTCCTGCTGACGGGCGATGAGGGCAACACTTGTTTGGTGCAAACCTCGCCTGACCTGGCCGATTGGCAGCCCCTGACCACGCTGACCATCTCCAACACCG
>JBAXTC010000999.1:0-2467 GCA_037130375.1 Verrucomicrobiota bacterium
CGGCGCGGTGTTCCCGTTCAACTCGACGGGGAGCACCACGATTCCAGATTACCCTGGCTCGGGATCGGCTGCCCAATTCACGTTCAACGCGTCAGACTACACCAGCATCGAGAGCATCGCGGTGACCTTCACCACCGTGGGCGGCTGGAACGGGGACCTGTATGCGTATGTATCGCACGGGAGCGGCCTGGCGATCTTGTTGAACCGGGTGGGTGCCGGCACTGGGAACCCAGACGGTTACGGCACTTCGGGCTTCAGCAGCATTACCCTGAGCAGCCTGGCAACCTCTGACATCCACGGAGTCGCAAGCCCAACCACATTTGACGGTCCTTACGCGGCGGATGGTCGGCTCAGCTACACGGACACGGGGCGTCTCAACACGCTGAGCGTGTTCAACAATGTCGATCCCAATGGAGCCTGGACGGTTTACTTTGCCGACATGGCGGCGCTGAACACCTCCACGCTGACCAGTTGGAACGTGAGCATCACTGCCGTGCCGGAGCCGGTGAATGTAGCGCTCGCCATCTTCGCCCTCTTGATCGCGGCCACCATCGCCGTCGCCCGACTAAGGAAAATCCGAAATCCGAAATCCGAAATCCGAAAACAAGATTGCTGACCACCGATTACCGATTACCGATTACCGATTACCGATTACTGATTACTGATTACTGATCACCGCCCCCCCCCGCCCGCTACTCCAACAGCTCCCTCGCGGTCGCCGCATCCAGCACCAGCGTGCTGAACACCTTCAGCTCCGCGTTGGTTAGCAGTGGGCGCAGCGCTTCGGCCCGTGTTCGAGCGCAGATTCCGCACTGCCGCGCCATCAGGATTACCTGCTTGTTCTTTTGCCCCGCTATCCGAACCAGGTCTTCCAGCTCGAAGAGCGTCACCGCCCGCAGTTCGCCCGGCTTTTCCTTCACCGGCCCCCTCAGCGAGTAGGGCCGGTACTGCACATTGCCGACCCATCCGCCGGCCCGCAGGCGGTCGAGGTCTTCGCCGGATTGCTGCAGGAACATGGACAGCAAATCATCAACATCCTGCACGTCGCCCATCGAGGTGACCACGATGTCGATGCTCTCGCGCGCTGCAAAGGCCTCCTTTACTCCGGCGCGCTGCTGGATGTCGCGGAAGGCCTTTTGGGGCACCAAAGTTTCCGCAAACAGCCCCACCTTGCTCTCGACCAGGTGCGGCGGGAACAAATTGAAGAAACTGATTGACGCATATTCCGGCACATTCGCCGGACACCCAGCCGAGATCGCCACCAGCCTGAGTTTCACCGGTTCTGGATAGCCGCGCAGCAAATCCCGAAAGGCCCCGCAAAAATCCAGCGTCGCCCGCCCCGGCCCCAGGCCGATTCCGACCACCGGCCCCTTCTTCGCCTTCATGATTTCTCCCAGGTAATCCAGCGCCAGTTCGGCTGCCACCACCGCCACTTTGGCGTTGTCATGAGGCCCCGCCGTTTCCACCACCCGCAGCGCGCTCGTTGCGAGGTTCGGGTACTTTGCGCTCACTTTGTCCGCCAACTGCTGGTTCACGGGCGGCACCAGCTTGAGAAAGCCCCGCTGCACCGCTTCGCCGATCAGCGGGTAAACCGCTTCTCGAGTCAGCTCCCGCTGCCGCGGAAACTCGCGGTTCACCTGCTCGGCGATTGCGCTCGTCGAGAGCCCCGCTCCCCGCGCCCCGAGAAACAATTGCGCCACCCGAAACACCACCGCGTCATCCCCCGCGCTCTCAGTGGACGGCTTCATACGATTAATACATTCAATGTCATTCCACAGTCTAGTCAAACAGTGTGGAACTGTCAATCGCCTTATATATAACCGTATTAACTGCTAGCTATGGCGTCTTACAATATATTCCACAGTTGCATATTACTGTTGCAACGTTGTCCACAACCTGAAACGCTGCAGCCGCAGACACCGCCAAATGGTTGCCTGAGAATTTGAAAAGTTATGATCATCACTCCGTGCCTGGCACCCGGTTTCCGGGGCCGCCTTTACACCCTCGACCCTCTTTTTGCGCTTGGCCCGGACGCCCTGGCGCCCGACCCGGCCATCGGCATCGCGAAAGTCTGCCTCAGCGAGCTCGCCGTAGGCTGGGACAATGTGTTCCAGGAGATCGTCGTGAGGCGGGCCAGCGACGTCTTCGCCGCTGCCGCCGCCGACGGGGCATGGTATGACCTGCTGCCGCCGACTGCCCGGCTGGTCTCGGCCATCCTGCGTTTTCAGATGGACGGCATCGCGCAGCCTTACTTCGCCGAAATCCGGCCTCCGTACACGCTGATCCTGACGCCGCCCGACGACACGCAACTCCTCGAACGCTGGTGCGCCACTCACGGCTTCGTCCTCCTCACCCACCCCATGCCCCCGAGTTAACCCATCACTCCACCACTCCATCACTCCACCACTCCACCACTCCACCACTCCATCACTCCACCACTCCACCACTCCACCACTCCACCACTCCA